>JAQGNH010000047.1 GCA_028291945.1 Betaproteobacteria bacterium | reverse complement strand
CGATCGTGTAGCCGTCGGGTGAGGCGCGCACGACCATGTCGATGCCGATGGTGAGCCCGCCGCCCGGCCGATTGTCGACGATGACCTGCTGGCCGAGGATGCGCGTCAACTCGAAAGCGACGATGCGCGCCGAAGTATCCGAAGCGCTGCCGGGCGCTTGCGGCACGACATAACGCAGAGGGCGGTTGGGATATTGCGCCGAAACGTTGCCCGCAATGACAAATGCAACCGCGCCAAGCATTGCGGCCAACAGCCAACGGGCGCTTAATTGTTCGCGTTGCGACAAGCATGTCCTGAGCTTTGTCGAAGGGCTCAACACGAACCGTTTGCCTGCGGTGATTCGCGCGCTCATGGGGCAGCCCATGCACCGGTCATATAGTCATACAGATTGGCGACGTTGCGCTTCATCACCATCGGCGCCATGCCGTCCTGCCCTACGTCCATCGGATAGCGATCGGTCATGGCGGTCAGTCGCACGATCGCTTCATCCTTCGTCATGCCCTGCTCGATCGCGCCTTGCACGTAGGCTTTCCACTCCTGGATGAACGAGCTCTGCTCGTCGAGATAATCCCTGCCGCAGACGGCGCCGTGGCCCGGCACGAAGACTTCCTCTTTGAGCTGGCGCAGCGATTCCAGCGATGTGAGCCACAGGTCCGGGTTGGCTTCCTGCAGCCACGTGTGCACCTTGTGGAAGATGTTGTCGCTGGTGAACACCACGCCCTCCTCCTTGATGCAGATGGCCGCCTGGTACATCGTATGACCCGGCATGTGGATCATCTCGAAGGTGTGATTGCCCACGTGCAGTGTCATGCCGTTCTTGAACGTGATGACCGGCGCGTTGGGGCGATAGCCTTCGAGCAGCCCGGGCTCCTCCGGCCCGAAGGTCGCGACTCGGGCGACGTGCTCCGTCATGTTCGTCTCCAGGATGCGCTTTCGCACGCCTTCATGCGCGACGACCGGCGCATCGAAGAATGCATTTCCCGTCCAGTGGTCGCCGTGCGGCTCGGTATTGATGATGTAGCGAAGCCGACCGCCGCGCCTGGCGATCTCCGCCTTGAGCTTCAGCGCATCGCTGGGCTTGTGCGGGCTGTCGATCATGACGATGCCATCGGAGGTCGTCACGAAACCGTGGTTGCAGCCGCGGATCCCGGTCTCCACGAAGACATTGCTGGTGAGCTGCCGCATGCGTGCTCCTTTCGTTGGAGGGCTTCTGGGGTAAATTATGCGCTAACCGGAGGAGGCAAGTTTCATGAGAACCATCGACATCCATGCGCACGTTGTCCCGCGTTCCCTATGGAAGGCCGTGGATGCGAAAGCCGACTGGTACGGCTTTCGCCACGAGCCGGGCGACGGCCTGGGTTCCATCGTGGGAGGCGGCAAGCGCACGACCTTACCGACACCCAAAGTGCGCTACACGCCAGAAGAGCGGATGAAAGACATGGATGCGCAGGGCACGGACGTGCAGGTGCTCTCGATCCATACGCCGTTTTTCGGCTACCACCTCGACGCGACGCAGGGGCGAGCGCTCGCGCGCGACGTCAACGAAGAGATTGCCGGCATGACGCGCGAGTGGCCCACGCGCTTCGCCGGCCTCGCTACATTGCCGATTCAGGACGTCAAATCCGCGATCGATGAGCTGGAGCACGCGGTGACGCGTCTCGGCCTCAAAGGTGCCGAGCTCGACACCAACGTGAACGGCGAGCAGTGGGACGATCCGAAGTTCCTGCCGTTCTTCAAAGCTGCCGAGGCGATGGGCGCCGTGCTCTTCTTCCATCCGCAGCCCCAGAACAATTTCCTCGCGCAGCGCATTCCGCGTCACGGGCTCTCCAACAGCCTCGGCGTGATTCTCGACGATGCGATCGTCACCGCCGTGCTCATCTGCGGTGGCGTGCTCGAAGCGTGTCCGGATCTGCGCGTGTGCATCGCGCACGGCGGCGGGCCCGCCTGTTACGCGATGGGCCGGCTCGACCGCGGTTGGGAGCGACTGCCGGAGGGCAAGCGCACACCTAAACCGCCGAGCGCATATCAAAAGCGCCTGTACTACGACACGGTCACCGGCAGCGAACAAGCGCTGCGTTTCCTGCTCGACAGTGTCGGCGCCGACCGCGTGGTGCTCGGCAGCGACTGGCCTTTCGTGCCATGGAAGCCCGGACCCGGTGGCTGGGTGCAGAGCCTGAAGTCCGTCACGCAGGAGGAGAAAGAAAAGATTCTCTGGCGTAACCTCGAGTCGCTGCTGAACCTGTAAAGAGAAACAAGAAACTGGGGTCAGGTCCCGGACCTGACTCTGTTAACGGGAGAAGCGATGGATCGCACAACGATTCGCATCAAAACCTGCGAGGGAGTGTTCGTCGCAGCCCTCTGCTTTTCAGCAAACGCCGCAACGGTGGCGGTCGATTGCGATGCGGGGAACACCATCATGGGCGCGTTGGGCAGCGTCAAGCCGGGTGACACCGTGCTGGTGAGCGGAACCTGCAAGGAGCAGGTCAGCATCGCACCGGAAATCGTGAGGATCACGCTGGACGGACAAAAGAAAACGACGATTCAACATCCCGGCGGCGCCGCAGCATCCCCGCATGCGCTTTATAACCGCGGCAAAGAAATCACCATCAAGGGGTTCACCGTAACGGGGGGTCTGGACGGCATTCACCTTTCCGGACCCGCTTCGGCGGTCATCGACGGCAACACGGTCGTTAAGAACGCCGGGCGCGGCATCCATATCGATAAGGGGAGCATTGCGCGTATCCTCAACACCACGGTTGAACAAAGCGGACTCATCGGAATCGATATCACCGGAGCGTCCTATGCCTATATCGGTGTTTTCATTCCGAGGGTACCGGCGCTGGCGCCTAACACGATCCGGAACAATGGCGGCCCGGGCATCAATATCGAGCGTACTTCGGGCGCCTGGATCGTCGGCAACACGATCACCAACAACAAGGAGAGTGGCATTATCGTCCACCGGAATGCGCAAGCCGACGTCATGGCGAACGCGATCAATGCCAACGGCGGCGACGCGATCACCGTCAGCTACGGCAG
>JAQGNH010000030.1 GCA_028291945.1 Betaproteobacteria bacterium | reverse complement strand
CGTCTGCCGATGAGCTTGTTGGGAAGTCCTTCGGATAACAACGTCAACACTTCCAGCTCTCGAGGCGTCAGGTAAACCGCGTAGGCTTCGCGGTGTTCCTCCGCCTCGTCGTTCGAGCCGTTCCATATGACGGTCGCGGCCCTTGTTTTCTGCTGAACGTCTTTGCGCACGGATTTCGCGGCGCGTGGAATAGCGGCTGGTTTCATGTGCTTCTCCACGATTCGCTTACGTGGTTACTCAGGCTGCCCGCAACGGTTGCGGCTGGTAGGACTGAGCACGAAACGCTGCATGCCCTGCCTGGACCGTTTCATCGGCACTCGCATCGAACTGCTTTACGAGCCCCTCGCGCTGCGCAATGACGACTGCCTGCAGCCTGCTCGATACGCCGAGCCCGCTCAGGATCTTGCCGACGTGAATCTTCACCGTGCCTGGCGAGATGTTGAGCTGTCTTCCAATGAGCTTGTTCGGCAGTCCCTCACACAGCAGCGACAGCACTTCGAGCTCGCGCGGCGTAAGATGGGTGTCGCCTGAGCAGGCAGGTGCCCGTGCGCCGCTTGTCAGCGAGATGCGCGCCGGAGCTGCGGCGTATCGTTCGGTTCTTTCCTGGTGAAACGTGATGGTCCTGGGTGCAATCGCGGCTAGTTTCATTTGAGTCCCCTCGGTTCGTTAGCACAGGACTCACTCTAGGCTCGGGCTGGCGCGGTGAAAGTGCGTAAACGCACTGGAAACGCGCACTTCTTCGTAGGGCCCAATTCAGCGCTTATACTGACAATCGATTTCACAAAGTTGGATCGACGCGTCCGGTAAACGTCATGCCCGCACACACTAGAAACTTGCCGTTACGCCTATATCCCAAAGGTCGCATAGCCCATAAGCAAGAGGCCACTTAGCATGCAGTCGCAGGAGTTTGAATTCGTCTACGAACCTGCCCGCGCGGTGCGAACGGTGCTGGTGATCGACGTGGTTGAGTCCGTCCGTTTGATGGATGAAGACGAAGATGGCACCGTCCGGCGATGGCAAGGCGTTGTGGACCGCGTTACGCGGGAGGTGCTCACGGCGCACGGCGGGCGGCTCGTCAAGAGCCTTGGGGATGGCCTAATGCTTGAGTTCGCCGAGGCGCGCGCGGCTGCTGGTGCAGCGTTCTCGATCCAACGTGTGTTCAAGGAGGTGAACGAAGGCATACCGCCGGACAGGTTGATGCTCGGCCGTATAGGGTTACATACGGCTGAGGTCATAGCCGGCGAAGGCGACATATTCGGCCATGGGGTCAATCTCGCCGCGCGTCTCACCACGCTGGCCGGCCCCGCTGAGATCGTGGTGTCCGCGGCCGTGCGCGATCAGCTCACGGGAGTGCTGGACGCCGATATCGAAGATCTCGGCGATTGCATCCTGAAGCATATCGCGCAGCCCATACGTGCTTACCGTATCGGCCCGCCGGGTCCGCGACCCGTGATCGAGCCGGGCAGCACCAAACCCTTGCAGTTAAGGGCAACCATCGCCGTTATTCCGTTCAGTGCTCGCGGGGTGGACCCTGATCATCGCGTGCTGGGCGAAGTCCTCGCGGATGATGTGATTTCGACGCTGTCTCGCACCTCGGAGCTTCATGTCATTTCGCGACTTTCCACGACGGCATTTCGTGATCGCGACACTACCCTCGCAGAGATCGGAAAGTACCTAAAGGTAAGCTATGTTCTCTCGGGGGCATACAGGGTTTCAGGTGCCGACCTAACCCTCGTAGCGGAGTTGGCCGAAGTCGACTCAGGCCGCATCGTCTGGACGCAGAGTCTGAAAGGCAAAATAATCGGCATCGTCAGCGGGGAGGACGAGCTCGTCGATGAGATCGTCGCGCGAGTAAGCGCTGCGATATTGCACCGCGAGCTGGAGCGTGCGCAGTCCGAGCCCCTGCCTACGCTCCAGAGTTACACTTTGTTGATGGCGGCGATCGTGCTGATGCACCGCGGTTCGCAATCCGATTTCGAACGTGCGGGGCGCATGCTGCAGGCGTTGACAGAGCGGATTCGCCGCGCCGCTCTTCCGCATGCGTGGACGGCGAAGTGGCATGTGCTGCGTTTCAACCGCGGCTGGTCCACTGATCAGCACGGAGAAGCGAAGCTCGCTCTCGATTGTACCAAACGCGCCCTTGATGCGGACGAGCATTGCTCTCTCGCGTTGACCATGGACGGATTCGTTCATACCAATTTGTTGAAACGCCTGGACATTGCCCAGGAACGCTATGAGCACGCGCTGGAAGTGAATCCGAACGATTCGCTCGCGTGGTTGCTGAAGGGAACGCTGCACGCTTTTAAAGCGGAAGGAAAGGCTGCCGTCGAAAGCACTGAACAGGCGTTGAGACTTTCTCCGCTCGATCCGCTGCGGTATTTTTTCGAGTCGCTGGCGGCAACTGCAGCGCTCTCCAATGACTCGTACGAAAGGGCGATCGAGCTTGCGAAAACGTCCTTGCGCGGAAATCGGACGCACACATCGACACTGCGGGCATTGGCTATTGCACAGGCGCAGCTCGATCGCATCGGCGATGCGCAGCACACCGTGAGCGAGTTGTTACGGCTCGAACCCAACTTTACGATTGCCAAATATCTTGAAAGACATCCAAGCAGCGCATACGAGACCGGCAGGGTCTGGTCCGAGGCGCTACGCAGAGCGGGTGTGCCCGAGTAGCTGGTTATCGACTACCACGAAGGGGATCTATCATGAGCTTACTAGGCGGAGCGGGGGGTGCAGGGGGTGCCGGCGGTGCAGGTGGAGCCGGCGGTGCGGGCGGAGCTGGAGGCGCAGGCGGTGCAGGCGGGCTCGATGAATTTGCCACGCCCTATATGACCGATGCGCTCATAAGACATCGCGATGGCATCGTCGGGCCTTGGAAAGGCGAAGACTTTTTGCAGCCGGCGTTTCCGGAGGCTGTCGACCATACGAAGGAGATGGGGCGCTGGGAACCGTGGGTGCGCGCGGCGGTTTTCAATTTCGAGCTGCTGTCCAATCTCGCTTTTAACAAGACCCAGCCGGATAAGGTAACGCTGTCAGACCGAGGCGGACTGGAGCTCGTTACGATAAGGCGGCCGCCGAAGTCCACGTTTGTGAAGCAGCTTCGCTTCATGGACGAGTACGCGGATTTGAGGGAAGACCGGGCTTCTGAGATCCTTTGTCAAATGGGCATGCAGACCGCGTTCTGGACGACCATCGCGAACCTCCGTCCCGATCGCACACGCTTTACGCTCGAACTGCTCAATGTGGCGCTTCAGCTCGCCATTGTCGTTGAAATGCGGTTCAAGCACGCGTTGGCGTGCACCCGGCCCGTTGAGTATTCCTCGCAGGTGCAGCCGATGATCCAGACGCCCGGTCACGGCTCTTTACCCAGCGGGCATTCGACGCAGGCCTATATCATCGCGCTTGTCTTGTATGAGGTCCTGCCAGCGGGAAGAAAAAATACGCTCCTGAAAGAGCAGCTGCTGCGGCAGGCGGACCGCGTTGCCATCAACCGCACGGTAGCGGGTGTCCACTTCCCGGTGGATACCGCGGCAGGACATGTGCTCGGCACCACGCTGGCCGAGTACTTCATTAATCGGTGCGTCGGATCGAACAGCAAGTTCAAGCCACGTCGATTTGACGGCGCGGCGTTCAATGGCGACGAAGATTACAACCCGCGCGAGGCTCTGGATAAATCGGATCCGCTGAATCAGCCGCCGGCGCACGTCGAGGTGTACAACGATGCAAGCGTTGCAAACGATCCCTCGCCTCTGTTGAATTGGCTGTGGACGAAAGCGAGCAACGAATGGGATCCCGTTGACTGAATGTCCACGGAGTAAGAACCAGCACGGAGAGCTCATTATGGCAACGCACTGGAAAAGCGGTTACGACCTGAGTGCAAGCTGGACCGGCCAGGACTGGCTCGGTACAACCGGCAGGACACTCCGCATCGATCCTTACCTCGTCTGGGCAGAGTCAACTAAGTTTGTTGACCTAGCCGGCACTCCCAAGGAGTGGGTGCCGGTCCTTATCGAAGTCGAGACCGTTGGGACCAGACAGTTCGCTCAGAAGATCGCTCAGCGGGCGGATAACCAGGGTGACGAGACGTGGTTCAAGCTGCACCACTGGTACTCCGATCCCGCCCCGTTTTTGGAGGAAGCAACGTTTTGTACGGCGCTGGTCAAGAAAGCGTTCTTCCAAAAACTCCTCGCGGGAGAGCCGGTAGGGTCGACTGACGATCCGTTACACACGCTGATCAAGCGTTTCGAGCTTGGTCTGCCGATAGTCACCAAGGCGGATCTCGAACGCGATCCTCCGAAGCCGCGCATGAATCTGCCTTATAAGAATGGCGCTGTGCCGTGCGTGGTCGGAATCATCGATGATGGACTTGCGTTCGCGCATGCACGATTTCGGAAGCAGGATGGCACGACGCGCGTCGATTTTTTTTGGGATCAAGGGTACTACTCACCCAACGTGCAGGAGCCGGTTTATGGCCGGGAATACTCGAATGCCGATATCGACGATTACATGAAGCGCTCGACAGCTCGTGGTGTCGTCGATGAAGAGGCGGTGTACCGTCTGGCCGGATATCGAGAGGTCCGCAGGCGGATCGCGCACGGGACTCACGTGCTCGACCTTGCGTGCGGATGCGATCCCGGGGACCTTCACGCCGAGTCGCCTCGCATCGTAGGCGTACAGCTACAGGTACCCAGCCGGAAAACGCGGGATAGATCGGCCGGCTGGCTCGCGGGGCGCGTGCTCGATGGGCTTCGATACATCCTCGATTGCGCAGACGACCTTGCGCCGCACTGCCCGGTGGTCGTCAACCTGAGCTTCGGCAACATCGCGGGTCCTCACGACGGCAGTTCCATGATCGAGTGCGCGATGGACCAGCTGATCAGGCTGCGACGTCCATACGCCGCATGCGAGGTCGTCATTGCTGCCGGCAATAGCAATCTTGCGCGGTGCCATGCGACAGTTTCGATTCCCTTCCAGCAATCGCACACTTTGAATTGGCGGATCCTGCCCGACGATCCGACGCCGAACTTTCTGGAGATCTGGCTTCCCCCCAGAGGCGGCGGTAGTGATGGGTGCGAGGTCACGGTCAGCACGCCGTTTGGCGATCAATCCGTTTCGGTGCGTGCCGGCAACGTCTATACGTGGTCTCCGCGTGACGATGCGCTTTGCACCGTCGTGTACCTCAACGAGATTGCCACAGGCGACCGGGACATGGTGCTCGTCGCGATTGCGCCAACTGCAAGCGTCGATCGGATCCGGGACGTCGCTCCCTCGGGCACATGGCAGGTTCGGATCAAGAACTTGAACACGAGCGGGACGCTCAACGTCTACGCGTGGATACAGCGAGACGACACGCCTTTCGATTTTCCGCGCCATGGCCGTCAATCCCGCTTTGAGGATCACAAATATCAGCGTTTCGAAGGCAACGAAACAGTTTCTTCTGTGCCGCGTGCGAGAGGACGCCTGAAAGCGGACGACGAGGGTAATGACGTCAGCGATATCAAGCGCGGCGGCACGATCAACTCCATTGCCACCGGTGCGGAGCCTACGGTAGTCGGTGGATTCCGCCGTAGTGATGGCGCCGCGGCACCGTACTCTTCGAATGGACCCGCCATTCAATCCGCCGGAGGACAGCCGCCAAAGCGGGTTCCTGATTTGAGCGCGGCCAGTGAAGATTCGGTCGGCTCTCATGGGATTTTGGCAGCTGGCGTGCGGAGCGGCTCGGTCGTTGCGATCAACGGCACGAGCGTTGCGGCCCCATCGGTCACGCGTCGGATCTCGATCCAGATGGCTGCAGGAACTTGGAACGGCCGCGCGGCTTTCCAGGATCAGATTCAATCAGACGAGTCTTCCAATCCTCATTACTACAAACCCAGGCCGGCTGATTCCCGCGTAGGATTGGGGCGGATCAGGACACCGTTGGTTATCAAAGTCGCTCGTCAAGAAAGGGCTAAGTGAGAAAGCAGTTAGTCACCGCACTCGTCATCTTCACCACCTGGGCAGTAGCCGCACCCGCTGCCGATCTTTCGATCGGCCTGGGTGCGAACGTCACGACCATCGATCCGCACGCGATCAATCTCACGCCCAATAACAATATCGCCGAGCAGATCTTCGATCCGCTCGTTCGTCGCGATGCGGGCCTGCGCCCGCTGCCTGGCCTGGCTGAATCGTGGCACATGGTCGACGAGTTGACGTGGGAATTCCGGTTGCGCAAGGGCGTCAGGTTTCACGACGGCTCTGCATTGACCGCTGCGGATGTGCTCTTCTCGCTCGATCGTCCAAAATGGCTCTCGAGCGTGCCCGGCGCGAGCGTCGGTGTCCTGACCTACACTCAGGCAATCACTGAAAAAATCGTGGTCGACCCACACACCATACGCCTCAGGACCGCTGCACCTTATCCCTACCTGCCAGACGACCTGATGGGCGTCATGATCGTGTCGAGGACGGCCGCCAAAGACAAACACGGCCCCGACTTCGATAGCCCGAAGGTCACGCAGGGTACCGGTCCCTTGCATTTCGAGCGGTTTCTCAGCGGCGATCGCATCGTGCTCAAGCGCAACGACAATTACTGGGGCACCAAGTCGCCGTGGCAGACGGTCATCTTCCGCCTGATTCCCGATGATCCTACGCGGCTCGCTACGCTGCTCGCCGGCGCCGTGGATCTGATCGAGAACATCCCTACGGGTGATCATGCGAAGCTCCGAACCCACAAGAATATCAGCGTCTTCACCGCGACCTCGAATCGCATGGTCCATCTGCAGCTCGACTCGAACCGCGACAAGTCACCTTTTGTGACCGATGCGGCAGGCAAGCCGCTCGACCGAAATCCGCTGAAGGACGTGCGCGTGCGCAGGGCCATCTCCATGGCGATCAATCGGCAGGCGATGGTAGATCGAGTCATGGATGGAATGGGTAAGCCCGCGGGCCAGATGATGCCGGACGGGTTTGTCGCGGCGAATCCAAACCTGAGACCTGAACCCTATGATCCGGAAGGCGCGAAAAAGCTGCTCACCGAGGCAGGCTATCGCGACGGCTTCGGACTTACGCTCCACGCCCCGAATGACCGTTTGGTGAAGGGCACGCAAATCGTGCAGGCGATTGCGCAGATGCTTGCCCACGTCGGCATTGCCGCGAAGGTCGAGACTATGCCGTACTCGATTTATATCAAGCGTGCCCAAAAGCTCGATTTCAGCGCCGTGATTCAAAGCTGGGGAGCGATCAACGAAGCGACCATACCGTTGCGTTTTGTCGCCATCACGTTCAATAGCAGCAAGGGTCTGGGTGCGTTCAACTTCGGCCGCTATTCAAACCCCAAGGCCGACACATTGTACGAACAGGCGCTCGTTACCATGGACAGCGCCAGGCGCGAGAAGCTGTTGCAGCAGGCTACCGAGGTTGTTATCAACGACTATGGCATCATTCCCCTGCATTTCCAGGTAAATACGTGGGCAGCGCGCAAGCCGCTGCAATACGAGCCGCGAAGTGACGAGCGCACGTACGCTCACGCCGTACGGCCGGGGAAATAGATGCCACAAGCGGTACAATGCCCCGTCTTCACTAACCGGGCGCGCGATTAGCGCCAAACGATAGGGCAGTAATGGCAGCAAAGAAATACGACGAAAGCTCTGTCAAGAAGCTCCGCGGCATCGAGCCGGTGCAGCGCCTCCCCGGGATGTATACCCGGACGTCCGACCCCACCCACATCATCCAGGAAGCAATCGACAACGCTGCGGACGAGGCATTTGGCCAACACGCGGACCGGATCGACGTGACCGTGCACCGCGACGGCTCGGTGACCGTCGCCGATAACGGCCGCGGCATTCCCGTAGGGCTCCATCCCGAAGAAAAGATCCCAACGGTTCAGCTTGTCTTCACCGAGCTTCACGCAGGCGCGAAGTTTTCGAAAAGTGAAGCGGACGCGGCGTACAAATTCTCCGGCGGCTTGCACGGCGTGGGCGTGTCCGTCACGAACGCTCTTTCCGAACGGCTCGAAGTCGAAGTCAGGCGCGAAGGCGCAATTCACCGTATCGTGTTTGAAAATGGTGCGGTCAAGGAGAAGCTCAAGAAGGGCAAAACGATTCCGGCGAAAGATACCGGCACGGCGCTGCGTATCTGGCCCAACAAGAAATACTTCGACGGCCCCAAAGTTTCAATGCCGGATCTCGAGCGCATCGTGCGCTCCAAGGCGGTGCTGCTCCCGGGCGTGCAGGTCACGCTCAACATAGAAGGCCCGAAGGAAACCGAGACGCGTACGTGGAGCTACCCGGAAGGGATGAAGGGCTATCTCACCGAGCTGCTGTCCGACGCACAAGCGGTCGCGCCCATTTTCGATGGCGAGAAGTATGTCGCGGAGGCGAACGGCTTTGCAGTGGGCGAGGGTGCCGGCTGGGCCTTTGCGTTCGTCGACGAAACCAAGGGCTACGGAGAATCGTACGCGAACCTCATTCCGACGCCCGCCGGCGGTACGCACGAAGCGGGTTTGCGCGACGGCATCTTCGAGGCGATCAAGGCATTCGCCGAGCACCACAACATGATGCCGCGCGGCATCAAGCTCGTGGCCGACGACGTGTGGTCGCGCACGGTGTACTTCCTTTCGGCGAAAGTGCTGGAGCCGCAGTTCCACGGTCAGACCAAGGAGAAGCTCTCCAATCGCGACGCGATCAAGCTCGTTTCGAGCATGGTGCGCGACCCGTTCGAGCTGTGGATGAACAGCCACGTCGACTTTGGTCGCAAGGTCGCAGAACTCGTGATCAAGCAGGCCGTCGAGCGTTCGCGTTCGGTCCAGAAAGTCGAGCGCAAGAAGTCTTCGAGCGTCGTGATGCTGCCCGAGAAGCTTACGGACTGTGAATCGACGACGATCAATGAAAACGAGCTGTTCCTGGTGGAGGGCGACTCAGCGGGCGGATCGGCGAAGCAAGCGCGCGACAAGCGCTTCCAGGCGATCTACAAGATGCGCGGCAAAGCGCTCAATTCGTGGGAGGTCAAACGCGAGCTGCTGTTCTCGAATGCGGAGATCCACGACATCGCGGTTGCGGTCGGCGTCGATCCCCACGGGTCCGAGGACGAGCCGGACTTGAGCGGCCTGCGTTACGGAAAGATTGCCTCGATGACCGATGCCGATGTCGATGGCGCCCACATTTCTGTCCTGTTGCTCACGCTCTTCTACAAGCACTTTCCGAAGCTGATCGAGCGCGGGCATATCTACGTCGCAAGCCCGCCGCTCTACAAGATCGACATCCCGGCACAAGGCAAGCGCGCTGGCAAGAAAGTCTATGCGCTCGATGAAGAAGAACGGAAATCGATATTCGACCGCGCTCGTGACGACGGCATCAAGCCCGAATCGCTCAAGATCCAGCGGTTCAAGGGCCTCGGCGAAATGAATCCCGGGCAATTGTGGGAGACCACGCTCTGTCCCGACACCCGGCGCCTTTTGCAGGTGCGGATCGAAGACCGCGACCATACGTTGACGATATTCAACATGCTCATGTCGAAGCGCGAAGCGGACAAACGCTGCGCGTGGATGGAAGAGAAAGGTGATCAGGTCGAGGCTGACGTATGACGATCGACACCAAGACCAAAGCCCGAAAAGAGGAAGACCCGACGCTCGATCTCTTTGCTGAAGCCGGAGCCGGCGGTGCAGGCACCGGGGGACCGGCGAATCCCACGTCGGTCGGCGGCGATGACTTCATCGACATGGCGGCGTTTGCCGAACGAAGCTATCTCACCTATGCGATGAGTGTCGTGCGCGGCCGCGCGATTCCGAACATCGAGGACGGTCAGAAACCGGTGCAGCGCCGCATTCTGTATGCGATGCACGAGCTGGGCCTGCGCTCGGGTGTGCAGCACACGAAGTCGGCGCGCATCGTCGGTGAAGTGCTCGGTAAATACCATCCGCACGGTGACGCCTCTACATACGACGCGCTGGTACGCATGGCGCAGGATTTTTCGCTGCGCTACCCGCTCATCGACGGTCAGGGCAACTTCGGAACGGCTGACGGCGACTCGGCGGCGGCGTATCGGTACACCGAAGCGCGGCTGACGCCGATCGCGGACCTGCTGCTCGCCGAAATCGATCAGGATACGGTCGAGTTTTTTCCGAACTACGACGGACGTCTGCGTGAGCCCGAGCTGCTGCCTGCGCGCCTGCCGATGCTGCTGTTGAACGGCGCCTCCGGCGTTGCCGTGGGCATGGCGTGCGAGCTGCCGCCGCACAACATGCGCGAAGTCGCCGAAGCCGCGGTGCAGATGATCCGGCACCCGAAGACCACGACGGCGTCGCTGATGGAGATCATCCAGGGACCGGATTTTCCCGGAGGCGGCCAGATCATCAGTCCACGCCAGGCGATCCTCGATGCATATTCGTCGGGACGCGGATCGCTGCGTGCGCGCGCGAAGTGGAAAGTCGAGACGCTGGCGCGCGGTCAGTGGCAAGTCATTGTCACCGAGCTGCCTCCAACGACATCCGCCAAGCGCGTGATGAACGAGATCGAAGAGCTCACCAATCCGAAGCCCAAGGAGAAGGGCGGCAAGGTGAGCGGTACGCAGGGGAATCTCAAGCAGTTGATCCTCGGCTCGCTCGAGAAGGTAAACGACGAGTCCGACAAGGAGAACCGGGTGCGCCTCGTGCTCGAGCCGCGTTCCTCGCGCCAGGATCCGGACGAATTCATGCGCCTCATGCTCGCACACACGAGCCTGGAAGAAAACTTCTCGGTCAATCTCGTTGTGCTTGGCCTGGACGGACGTCCGGGGCGCAAGAACATCCGCGAGATGCTGGACGAGTGGGTGCAGTTCCGCATCGCAACGGTCACGCGGCGTACCAAATTCAGGCTTTCGCAGGTCGAGCGGCGCATCCATATTCTGGAAGGCCGCAATATCGTCCTGCTGAACATCGACAAAGTCATCAGGGTCATCCGCGAATCGGACGAGCCCAAGCCCGAGTTGATGAAGCGCTTCGAGCTCACCGATATCCAGGCCGAGGACATACTCGAAATTCGGCTTCGTCAGCTCGCGCGGCTGGAAGGCATCAAGATCCAGAACGAGCTCAAGGAGCTGAAAGTCGAGCGCAAAGGGCTGAAAGAACTGCTCGGCAGCGACACCGAGATGAAAAAGCTCGTCGCGAAAGAGATCAAGGATGACGCGAAGAAATACGGCGACGACAGGCGCACTGTGATCGAAGAAGCCGGGCGCGCCACATTCGAGCAGCAAGTGGTCGACGAGCCGCTCACGATCATCGTGTCGCGCAACGGCTGGGTGCGCTCACGCCAGGGGCACGGTCTCGATCTCGTGGGCACCACATACAAGACCGGGGATGCGGAGTATGCGGTCTTGGAAACGCGCTCGGTTAATTACATTGCGGCGATAGACTCCACCGGCCGTGCCTTCAGCGTGCAGGCCGCGGATATTCCAGGCGGCAAGGGGGACGGTGTACCGTTCACGTCTCTGATCGAGCTCGCTCCGGGTGCGCGCCTCGCTCACGTCGTCGATGCGCAGCCCGCCCGTCGTTATCTGGTCGCGAATTCCGCCGGCTATGGCTTTATCGTGAAGTCAGAAGAGCTGC
>JAQGNH010000021.1 GCA_028291945.1 Betaproteobacteria bacterium | reverse complement strand
CCGGTCTCGTGCTGCGCGAAGTGGGCATCGTCGCGATCATCGCCGAATCGGTCGCGCGTCTTTTCCTGCGCAACAGCATCGCGCGCGCGGTCCCGATCTTCATGGCCCCCGGCATCACGGGCATCGTCAACGACGGCGACACGCTCGAAGTCGACTATCGCGGGAGTATCGTGCGCAATCCAGCGACGGGCGCGAGCGTCGAGCTGCGCCAGTTTCCGCCGCTCATCGAGAAGATATTCGCGGCAGGCGGCCTGCCCGAGTTCGCGTACCAGCGCTACGAGCGCGAGTTCGGGTGAGAGCCATCGCGATAGCAGCGCTCGCGGCCGCAGCCGCGGGGAGCGCGTGGGCACAGGAGGCGCCCTATCCGGTCAAGCCCGTGCGCTTCGTCGTCGGCCAGTCGCCTGGCGGGGCGACCGACATCGTCGCGCGGCTCGTGGCGTCGAAGATGAACGAAACACTGGGGCAGACCGTCATTGTCGAAAATCGAACAGGCGCCGCGGGCTCGATCGCCGCGGCGAGCGTCGCCAAGAGTCCACCCGACGGCTACACCATCCTCGTGGTTTCCAGCAGCTACGCGATCAACCCGAGCCTCTACGCGAGCCTGCCTTTCGATCCGCAGAAAGACCTGCAGCCGGTGTCGCTGCTCGCGGAAGCGCCGTTCCTGCTGGTGGTCCACCCGTCGCTGCCGGCGAAGAGCGTCAAGGAGCTCATCGCGCTCGCGAAAGCGAAGCCGGGCACGCTCACCTACGGATCGGGTGGGAACGGGAGCTCCGGTCACCTCGCAGGTGCGCTGTTCGAGAGTGCCGCGCGCGTCAAGCTCCTGCACATTCCCTACAAGGGCGCGGGACAGGCGCTGGTGGAGGTGCTCGCCGGTCAGATCACGTTCACGTTCGCGAGCGTTCTTTCTTCGGCGCCGCACGTGAAACAGCAGCGACTGCGCGTGCTGGGCGTCACCAGCGCAAAACGCTCGAGCGCGATGCGCGAGGTCCCGACGATCGCGGAAGCGGGACTCGCCGGCTACGCGCCGACGACCTGGTACGGGCTCCTCGGTCCCGCCGGCATGCGGCCGGCGATCCTGGAGCGCCTGTCGACTGCTGCGAACAAGACCGTGATGGCACCGGAGCTTCACGATCGCATGCTGGCCGACGGCGCCGAGCCGATCGGCAGCTCGCCGGCGGAGTTTCAGAAACACATCGCAGCCGAGATTGCGAAGTGGCGCAAAGTCGTGAAAAGCGCCGGCGTTACTGCGGAGTAATCGAACGATGGCGGATACGCGCTCGCCCACCACACTTCTCGCGCAGCACGCGGCGAAGCTGCGCTACGAGGATTTGCCACCCGCGCTCGTCGAACTCGTCAAGCGATGCATTCTGGATACGCTCGGCGTGTCGATCGCCGCGACGACGCTCGCGCCCGAAGCGAGGATCGTCGCGGACTACGTCGAAGACATGGGCGGCAGGAAAGTCGCGACGGTCTGGGGTTACGGCCGCAAAGCCCCCGCACCGTGGGCGGTCTTTGTCAACGGCAGCCTGGGGCACATGGTCGATTACGACGACGTCGGCGCCGGCGGGCACGTCAGCATCGTCACGATCCCCGTTGCGTTCGCCGTTGGCGAGCAGCTCGGAGCTTTGAGCGGACGCGATCTCATCACAGCGGTCGCAGCAGGGACGGACATCCACACGCGGTTGAACGCGGGCATTCGCATCCCCGACTGGACGATCGCCGAAGGCTGGTTTCCTACGCAGCTCTTCGGCTTCATTTCGGGAGCGGCAACGGCCGCGAGGCTGCATGGCGCCGACACCGCGACAATGGAAAACGCTTTCGGTATCGCCTTCAACCAGATGAGCGGCAGCCGCCAGATGGCGGTCGGCGCCGCGACGCACATGCGCTCGATGCAGGCGGGGTTTTCGGGGCAGGGCGCGCTCCTCGCGGCTGATCTTGCGCGACGCGGCATCGTCGGCTCGAAGGATGTACTCGAGGGCCGCTACGGGCTTTTCAAGACGTACGTGCGCTGCGAGCCCGATTGGGATGCGATTCTCGGCGGCCTCGGACGCACGTTTCCGCTGCTCGACCTTCACGGGTTCAAAGTGTGGCCCGCGTGCGGTTACACCCGCGCGACCAACACCGCAATCAGGCAGCTTCGCGAACAGCACGCCATCGCACCCGAAGACGTGGAATCGCTCACCGTCATCGGCGGAAGCGGCGGAACGAAGCTCCTTTCCGAACCGCTCGAGCTCAAACGCCGCCCGAAGCTTTCCATCGACGGCAAGTTCAGCGTGCCGTTCACGAGCGCGGTGATGATGGTCAAAGGCAACGTGACGCTGCGCGATTACACCGACGAGGGGCTCCGCGATCCGGCGGTGCTCGCGATGGCGGACAAGGTGACTTATCGCGTCGATCCCGATCCCGATGCCGAGCTGCCGGTCGGCGGCTATTCCTCGCTCTCTCGCCCCACGGTGGAAATCCGCACCCGAGCCGGAAAGACCTTTGCGCACAAGCCGGACGGTGTCCCCGGCGATCCGCGACATCCGGTGAGCGATGCGCTCCTCGAGGCGAAATTCCGCGACTGCGTGTCGTTCTCGGCTCTGACAATCCCGGCGGACAACATCGACAAGGCGATTGCGCTCATACGCGATCTGGAGAATGTCGGCGACGCGACGGAGATCGTGAGGCTCCTCGTCCCGGACGCTGCGTGAGCGCGCTCAGCAACATCCGGCCCGCGACCGACGAAGTCATCGGGCAGATCGCCGCGTACGTCAGCGGGTACGAAGTCACCAGCCGGGCTGCGTGGGAAACGGCGCATTACTGTCTGCTCGACAGCCTCGGCTGTGCGTTCGAAGCGCTGGGTCATCCGGAAGCCACCAAGCTGATCGGCCCGATCGTTCCCGGCACGTTCACGCCGCACGGCGCACGCGTTCCCGGTACCTCGCACGTCATGGATCCGGTCAGCGCGGCTTTCAGCACCGGGGTGCTCGTGCGCTGGGTCGATTACAGCGACGCGTTCTACGGCGCGACTGTCATTCATCCCTCGGATACCTTCAGCGGGATCCTCGCCGTCGCGGACTGGTTGAGCCGCAAACGCTGCGCCCAGAGCCACGCGCCGTGCGTCGTCAGAGACGTGCTCGGCGCGGCGATCCAGGCCTACGAGATCATGGGATGGCTCGCGCTCGAGAACAATTTCACGCGCACTGGTCTCGACAACACGTTTCTCGGCAAGGTCGCGCTCGCCGCGGTGGTCACGAAGATGCTCGGCGGCACGCACGAAGAAATCGCGAATGCAGTCTCCAACGCGTTCATAGACGGACACGCGCTCTCTACGTTCAGGCGAGTGAACACCGGCCCGCGCAAATCGTGGGCTGGGGCCGACGCCGCGAGTCGCGGTGTCGCGCTCGCGCTGATGGCTGTCAAAGGCGAGATGGGCTATCCGTCGGCACTCACTGCGAAGCAATGGGGTTTCTACGATGTGCTCTTCGGCGGGAAACCGTTCGTATTCTCGCGCCCGCTCGAAAGCTTCATCGTCGAGAACGTGCTTTTCAAGATCTCCTATCCGGCGGCGTTGCACGCGCAGACCGCGGTCGAAGCGGCGATCCGGCTCCATCCGCAGGTTGAGCATCGCCTGGACGAGATCGAGCGCGTCGAGCTGTGGACGCACGAGACCTGCATCCTGATGATCGACAAGAGCGGACCGCTGCACAATTTCGCCGATCGCGACCACTGCCTGCAATACATGGCGGCCATCGGGCTCATTTTCGGCGAGCTCGAGACGCGCCATTACCAGGACGACGTCGCCGTGGATTCACGCATCGACGCGCTGCGCGGGAAGATGACCGTCGCGGAAGACCCGCGCTACAGCCGCGAGTATCTTGAGCCGGGCAAGCGCACGAACGCGAATGCGATCCGCGTGCATTTCAGCGACGGGACGCACACCCAGCGCGCCGAGGTGGAGTACCCGCTCGGCCACCGCGCGCGCCGCGTGGAAGCGATGCCGCTTCTGCTGCGTAAATTCGAGCGCAACGTCGCGCGGGTCTTCGCGGAGAAACGCGCGAAAACGATACTTGCCGCATGCGCCGATCGCGAGCGACTGGCGCTCATGCCGGTACACGAGCTCATGGATCTGATCGTTCTGTAGAGGAAACAATGAGAAGACAACTGCTCGCGGCAATCACGCTGGCGCTCTTCGCGCAGCCGCAGGCTCAGGGGCAAGAGTACCCGACGAAGCCGGTGCGGCTCATTTCCGGTTTCCAGCCCGGCGGCGGCAGCGACATCGTCGCGCGCCTCGTCGCCGATAAGCTCGGCGAAGCCTGGGGCCGCCCTTTCGTCGTAGATAACCGCAGCGGTGCCGGCGGTACGATCGCGCTCGCGATGACCGCAAAGGCGCCTGCCGACGGCTACACGCTGATGGTGATCTCGGGCAGCCAGATCACGAACGCAGCCTTCGTCACGAAAGTGCCGTTCGATCTTCTGAAGGTCTACGCCCCGATCACGCAGGCGACTTCCGGCCCGTACCT
>JAQGNH010000581.1 GCA_028291945.1 Betaproteobacteria bacterium | reverse complement strand
GGAAGAATACGGTGTTGGGCTGTACTTACGATAGCGGCGAAGCCGAGCGAACGCTCGCGGCGCGGAACAATCGCGTGCTGCGCGATGCTGCGTCTGCGGTGCCCTACGATTTTCTGCTCGTGCTGGCGAACGCCCGCCGATACGGCGGCAGTGCGATCTTTGGCGGAGCGGCGGTCGTCGCCATCGACAGTGCTGCTGCACCCTATCTCGTCCTTCATGAATTTGCACACCTGATCGGTGGCCTCGCCGACGAGTATTACGTGCCGGTCGCGGGAGGCCCTTCTTTCATCGGGAACGTCGAACCGTGGCAACCGAACGTGACGATTTCCCCCGCAAGCGACAAATGGCCCCACCGTGCACAGCATCCGCCGCGGCGCTCGACGGCTTGGAACAAATCCGAGTACGAGTCTTATTTTTCGGATTACGTCAGGCGCTACTTTGCGCTGCGGTCAGCTCACGCCGACGAGCAGGTTGTCGAAAAACTTATGCACCAGAGCGCACAGCGCGGCGCGGTGCTGCTGGCAAAGAACATAGATCGAAGACACGTAGGTTTTTTCGAGGGCGCAAACGGCTATGCGCGAGGTGTGTTCCGCTCGGAAGTCGATTGCATCATGTTTTCGTATCAGACGCAGTACTTCTGCCGCGCCTGCACATTGGCAATAGAGCGCATGATCGACGCTCACTGCTAGGACGTTCTTGAGACCGCCGGATCCTTTGTAATCTCTAGCTGCCGGTACGCCAAAGCTCGTAAAAGTGTTGCCGCATACCGGGCTTCGCGTACAGGCCACCGCCGAGGTTCACGAAATGACGGGCGAGCCTGCACGAATACCAGCTCGCCTGTCTGACAAACACATCGAAGTCGGTGCCTTCCGGCGCACACACTTCACGCGCGTCTGCCGCAGTGAGCACTTCGAGGTAAAGGAAGCGTTTGCTGAGAACGCCGAGATTATCCACGGCAGCGTCGCAATCCTCATCTGACAAGTACTGCAGCACACCCTGGCATACCACCAAGTCGAACGTTCGGCCGGGCGAATAGGTGCGCACGTCGCCGCGCTCCCAACCGAATTTGCTGCAGAGGTAGGAGCTGAATTCCACCCCGGTATAGCGGACGTTGCGGGCTTGCTGCAGAAGCGCGTGCTTCCAGTGCCCCAGACCACAGCCGAGATCCAGGACGGTACTTACCCGTGCGTCCATGTGAGCGACGTAGCTCAGGACGAAGCGCACCGCCTTGCTCGCGATATACGCGCGGGTGTCGGCATCGTCGTACCACCTGTCATAGTAATCGGCGTTGAAGCGCCGTTCTGCAGCCGTACGCGTGTTGCTCATCAGATGCACTGTGCTTTCAAAGCGTGGCGGGAGTGTTACGTGCGAGACCACGGGTGATGGTTGGCAGGACAACTAAGGCAACCATCGTTCGCACGTGTTGTTGCGCCCCGAACGCGGCTATTCGGAGCGCATGCCCGCGGTCTTTGCGACCTTAGCCCACTTCTCCATCTCGGAAGGAATCATACGGCGTATCAGTTATGCCCGACTGCTTGCAGCGAGTATTGCATGCCGCACTCCACGCACGAAGCCCTATGCAGTAAAGCTCGACCGGAAACAAGTGTTACCTCATGCGACCGCTCGATTAACAAGACTCGAGCGGAAAGCAGCGTCAAGCGAAGTCGCCACCGTCGCCGCTGTCTGCAAAACTGTCGACATCGTCGTCGAGCGCCGTATCGATCGGCGGGCTATCGTGATCGTAGACGTTCGCCGTGTCGTTATCGAGGAGCCCCGATTGCGCGCTTTGGTCGCGCCCGGAACCCAAACCCGTATCACCATGGTGCATCAGTCGATCGATGCCCTGGAACAGGAAAGAACCGGCGACGACACCCGCCGCTGTAGTTGCGATGTTGCCGAGCATACCGCCCCCACCCCAGGCGCCACCCGGCGCAGCCGCGGTCGCGGTAGGCGCAGCCGCGCTCGCGGTAGGCGCGCCTGCAGCTTGCCGCATGGGAGCGGCGTTCTGAGTCACAGGCGCAGTAGGCTGCGAACCCCACGCCGGGTCATTCAAAAACCCACCGCGGTTGGCAGGGCGTGACTGATCGAGCTCTGCCTGCAGTTTCTGCATTTGCGCCTGGGTCGCCTGAAGGGCCTGTTCCAGCTGAAGAGCGCGTTGGACGAGCAGATAGGATGCATCCGGTTGGCGGGCCACCGCCTCTTTGATGAGCGCCTCGGCTTCAGGGTCCTTCCGACCCGCTCGTGCCGCAGTCATCTGCTGCAGAAAACGTTCGAGTAATTCTCTTTCCTGAACTGTCATGTGCGTTCCCTGATAAGAGTGATGAAAGCAGTGTTAAGACCCGCGCTTCTCGAGACGGTTCCTCGAGATCAACTACGCGCGGTCTTATATCTGTGTCAGCGCACCGAAACCGCGAGCAAGGTTGCGCCCTTTGGAAAGCTGACCGGCACCTGCTCGGTACCGGGCGTTGCGTACAAAAAATCCCAGGAACCCAATCGCTCGCCATCGACAATCGCGTCGCCGTCGAGAACGAGTCCAGCCAGCATGAGCGGACGGGACATGCGAGCACCGGGCGCAAAACGAAGTGCCTGTAATAACAGTGAACCGAGACCGCGGTCGACCAGCGTCTTCACTTCGGTGCCGCTTGCGTGCGCCTGCCATGGCAGCTGCACCGCCTGAATCAGGCGATAGTGTTTCTCCGCAGAGAGCTGTTCGACTTCGCTGTGGAAATAGCTCCCCTGAAACGCGCTGAAAAGCTTGCACCCTTCGGGATAGTGCAGCGGACCGTGAGGCTCGTTGCTCGGGCCGAGGATCACATCCAGAGGACCGAGCGTGAGACCATCTACGATCGTGCGGCCCTTGAGTACAGTGGTCGCGTGCATCCCGGCATGCACGTGGCGCGGCTCGGTCGAGCCTACCGGATAATCTATGAGGCGCATGCATAATTTGTTTTCGGCGTCGTCGTAGTACATTCCGGCCCTGCTCGGCCATCCGTCGACATTGACGCGGTCCTCCCATGGAATCTCCGCAACCTTTGCAATCCTGTAACCGCCGATCGTGACCATGCGGCTCCTGATCGTGCATCATCTGAAACGTTTCAATCCGCTTTCGCGCCCGATTCCTTTACGACTTTCGCCCACTTCTGAATTTCTGCTTTGATGTAAGCTGCGAACTGCTCGGGCGTGTTCTCGCTCGCAGGCTCGTATCCTACAGCAGCCAGGCGCTGCGGCACTTCACTTTGCTTCAGCGAGCGAGCCACTTCAGCGTTGATCTTCAAGACGATGGCCTTTGGCGTTGCAACCGGCGCGAGAAAACCATTCCAGCCGATGACCTCGTAGCCGTTCAACCCTGCTTCCGCGAGTGTCGGTAGCTCGGGGACGAGTGCCGAACGTTTGAGGGCAGTGACTCCCAGCGCCCGCACCTTACCCGACTGGGCATGCGGCAGTCCGAGCGGCAGAATCGCAAACATCATGTGGACCTGCCCGCTGATCGTATCGACGATGGCAGGGGCCGCATTCTTGTAAGGAATGTGAACGATGTTGACATGCGCCATGCTCTTGAACAATTCCCCTGCCAGATGCGGTGGCGTACCGTTCCCCGACGACGCATAGTTCAACTGCGCCGGCTTCGCTTTCGCCAGCGCAACGAGCCCCTGTGTGGATCGCGCCGGAACCGAAGGATGCACGAGCAGTAGAAATGGCGACGATGCCGCGAAAGCTACAGGAGAAAAATCGCGTACCAGATCGACCGGACCCGGTTGCAATACTGCATTGATGGTGTAAGCAGCACTTGCAAGCAGCAGCGTGTAGCCGTCGGGGAGAGCTTTAGCGACCGTTTCTGCAGCAACAGTCCCGCCGCCGCCCGGGCGAGTTTCGACCAGGGTCTGATGGCCCCACGATTCCGTAAATCGCTGTCCGAATATCCTGGCGACGATATCAGGCCCCGGCCCGACGATCACGCGCAGCGGTCTGGTCGGATACTCCTGAGCGTGCGCGACAGTTGCAACTGCTGACAGCATCAACAGCACGAGCGAAGCGAGCTGCGGCATGACGCCTCCGGCAGATACTGAAACTCAATCGGCTTTAATCTGCGCGTCCCGGATGACTTTGCCCCAGCGCGCAATATCGGAGCTGATCTGAGCGGCGAACTCTTCCGGCGAATTCCCAATCGGTTCGAAACCTATGGTTATGAGCCGCTCCCGTACTTCCGCGGCGGCAAGTGCTTTCTTGATGTCCGCGTACAGCCGCCCGGTGATCTGTTTCGGCGTTCCCGCAGGGATCAGCACGCCCTGGAAGGTGTCGCCGGACATACCGGCAATGCCGAGCTCACCCATAGCGGGCACTTCGGGCAACGCCGCGACGCGCTTGTCCGCCGTGACCGCGAGACCGCGCAACTGTCCCGCCTTGACCTGCGACGCGAAGCTCGGCACCGACGCAAATCCGATCGGCACCTGGCCGGATATGAGCGACTGCACCTGCGGACCAGCACCGCCGTACGGAATGTGACGAAGATCGAGCTTGAAAGCAATGCGCAACATTTCGCCCGAGAGATGCGGCGTCGTGCCCGCGCCCGGCGACGAATAGTTATGCTTGCCGGGCTGCGAGCGTACGAGCTCGATGAGCTCTTTGACGCTTTTAGCCGCGAAGGCCGGATACACCGCGAGGATGTTAGGCGAGCTGCCTACGCAGGTGAGCGGTTGGAAATCCTTGTACGGATCGTAGGGTATTTTTGAATACAACGTCGGATTCACGGTAAACGCCGAGCTCGACACCAGCAGCGTATAACCATCGGGCGGCGCTTTCGCTACGATACCGATTCCGATGTTCGCACCCGCTCCCGGCCTGTTGTCCACGATGACCGGCTGACCCAGGCTTTCGGTGAGCTTTTGCGCGAGCAGGCGCGCGACGACGTCGGAAGCACCGCCCGCCGCGAAAGGAACCACGATACGTAACGGGCGTGCAGGATACTGCTGCGCATCAGCCGACGCGCATGCAGCGTTGGCCAAAATAACCACCGCCATGAGTACGCGACGCATGCGGATGCCCACGAGTTATCCCTGTGTTCAGCGCTCGGCGGTAAGTCTACTCTCAGCTTCAGACCTGCATGTTATCGTGCGCAAACCACTACTACGTGGAGTCGTTTCCATAAAAGAGCATCGATCCAGGAGCGTGTCCATGAAATAGTTGCACAGCGTATTTGCCATCGCACTCCTGTTCACCTGCAGCGGCGCGGCGTTGTCACACAACTATCCGGCGAAGCCGGTGCGTATGATGGTCGGTTAGACGCCGGGCGGCGGTGTCGATACGACCGCACGCACGGTCAGCCAAGCGCTCGGCGAGCTGTGGGGTGTTCCGAATGTTTTCATGGTGCATCCTTCGATGCCCGCGAAAACACTGCGTCAGTACATCGCTTATGCGAAAGCAAATCTCGGCAAAGTGAACTTCGGTTCCTCAGGCGTAGGTGCGTCGCCGCATCTGTCGATCGAGCTGTTGAAAACTATTACGGGTATCAATATCGTGCACGTGCCGTACAAAGGCGCCGGCGGCGCGCTCACCGATCTCATCAGCGGCCACATCGAATCATCCGTGGGAAATCTCGCAGGTGCGCCACTCGCCGCGGTGAAGTCCGGGCGAGTGCGCGCTCTCCGCGTCACCTCTGCTAGGCGTAATGCACAGCTGCCTGAAGTGCCGACCTTTACCGAAGGCGGCGTGCCAGGCTACGACGTGACCGGATGGTATGGCATCTGCACACAGTCCAAAGTACCGCAGCCAATACTTGCGAAGCTGACTGCGGATCTCCACAAGGTGCTCGCCGGCCCGCTCAAGAAACGTCTCGAAGACGAAGGTATCGACGTAACACCATCAACTCCCGAGCAATTCGCGGCACACGCCAAATCCGAAATCGAGAAATGGACCAAGGTGGTCATCGCGGCGAAACTGGAAGCCGACTAAGGACCCGTTGCTAATCCTGTTGGTCCTTATGCGGCTGCTGCGCGCAGGCTTTCGCATCAACGCCGCTGTGTCAGCGTTTCCTCGAGCAGCTCGAGAGCTGCCGCGGCAAATGCGTACATATTGCGAACGCGCTCGGGACTATCAGTGTTCACCGTTCGCGTAGCATCGACGGGGCCGGACACAGCGACGCACGAATGCCCGGGGGAGTAGCCGTAGCGACTTCCCGTGGGTCCAGCCGTGCCGGCTTCGCTTATGCACCAGGTCGTCGTGAGGTGCTCGCGAAAAATCCGTGCACGTACGAGCGCTGACGCTTCGGTTCCCGGTTTCTCGGTGCGCAAAACAGCTTCATCGGCCTGTGTGAACGCGAGCAAGGCTTTTCGAGTGTAGACGACACCTCCGCCGACGAAGTAAGCGGAGGCGCCGGGTACAGCGAGCAGTGCTGCTGAAATCAGACCGCCAGCTGACGATTCGGCAACGGCGATCGTTTCATTGCGGCTCTTCAGTAGCGCTGCGATCTTTTCCGCGCGCGGCAATAGCTGTTCCATGGGGGTTCCTTTCGTAAGTCATTTTTTCGTGAGCACAGCGTCCGGAAGCCACGTTGCAATCCCGGGAAACACGGTAATGAGCGCAATGCACAACACCATCAGACAAAAGAACGGTATCGATGCGTAAGCCACATAGTTGCTGTCGCGTCCGCTCATCGTCTGCAAGACAAACAGGTTGAAGCCTAGCGGCGGTGTCAGCTCGGCGATCTCCACCAGGAGGACGATGAAGATCCCGAACCATACAAGATCGAAGCCCGCCTTCTGCACCATGGGCAGCACGATCGAAGTCGTTAGAACGATCATCGACACGCCATCGAGCGCGGTGCCGAGGACGATGTAGATCAACGCGAGTATAGCGATCAGCGCGAACGGATTCGGGTTCAAGCTCGCCACCCACTCGGCCAAGGCCTTTGGTATTCCCGTAAAGGCCATGCACGAAGAGAGGAACGATGCGCCCGCGAGTATGAACATGATCATGCAGGAGAGGCGCGTCGCACCCGTGAGGCTTTGCCAGAACGCGCCGCGGTTGAGCCCCCCGGACCACCAGGCGATTGCGAGCGAGCCCAACACGCCGTACGCCGCGGCTTCAGTCGCAGTCGCCCATCCGATAATCATAACCCACACGATGAAGACGATGAGCGCGACACAGGGGATCAGATGACGACTGCGATAGAGTTTTTGCGCCAGTGGTATTTTCTCGTCCTCGCGCGGCGTCTTGTCCGGATTGAGCAGGGCCCACGCGATGATGTATCCAGAAAAAAGCGCCATGAGCAGGAACCCCGGCAGAAAACCGGCGAGGAACACCTTCAATATGGAAACTTCGGCGGCGACTGCATACACGACCATGATGATGGAAGGTGGCAGCAGAATGCCCAGTGTGCCCGCACCGCACAGCGAGCCCAGGCACGTCTTCTCGTCGTAACCACGCCGGATCAACTCGGGCAGCGCGACTTTGGCAACCGTGGCGCACGTCGCAGCTGACGATCCGGACACAGTTCCGAAAATTCCGCACGCGAGCACGTTCACGTGCATCAGCCGTCCCGGCAGCCAGTTCAGCCAGGGCGACAGTCCGTCGAACATTTCATCAGAAAGCTTGGTGCGATAGAGAATCTCGCCCATCCAGATGAACAGCGGCAGCGCTGCGATGGTCCAGTTGGCGCTCGAAGCCCAGAAAGACTGGAACAGATTCACTTCAGGCGGCGTGTTGGTGAAGAACTGCAGGCCGAACCAGGCGACCGCCGCAAGTGCGATCGCAATCCAGACGCCGCACATGAGCAGCACCAGCAGCAACGCCATGAGCACCAGAGCAATCGTGAGCGTGCTCATGTCACGCCATTTCGGAAAAGTCGCCAGCCGCGCGGCGCGCCTCTTCCGCAATCTGGTAAGCCGGTTTGTCTCCGCGCACCACAGCAATCCATTCGTCGACCACCGCGATGAAGAAAATCAGCACGCCGATCACGAAGCTCAGCTGCGGAATCCAGATCGGAATCTTGATGAGGCCCTGGGCGACTTCGTTGAAGGTCCAGCTTTCGTACACGAATTTCGACGCCGCCCACAACATGTATGCCACGAAAAGAGCCGTGATGGACAAGGCGAGTATTTCGGCGCGGCGGCGTGACTCGCCTTTCAACTTGTCTAACCACAAGCCGACACGTACGAGCTCGCCGTGTCTGAACGTGTGGCCGAGCGCCAGGAAGGCGGACGCGGCCGTGAGCCAGGCGGTGATGTCGTCAGCCCCGCGCACGAGGAATCCGATCTCACGACCGAACGACTGCGCAAGCATGACCACGCAGATTGCGGCGAGGCACAGTGCGGCCAGAGCACCGCTGATTTCATAAAGCCTATCGAGTGCACGGCGCAGGATGCGCGGATTACGCGCATCCTTCACGGGAAAACGCTCGATCGGATCGTTCAAACTCTATTTACTGCGATAGGCTTTGATGAGGGCCTCGCCATCGGCACCCGCCGATTTCTGCCATTCAATCAGCATGACTTCACCGATACGTGCGAACGCCGATTTCATTGCAGCGTCCGGCTCGATAACGCTCATGCCATTTTCGGAGAGCAGGTTGATCGAGGTCTGCTCTCGTTGTCGCGATAGATCCCAGCCGCGCTTTTCGGCGATCGCGGCCGCGTCGAGCACAGCTTTTTTCTCACCGTCTGTAAGGCGCAGAAATGCGCGCTCGTTGACGACGACGACGTTTTTGGGATGGAAAGCATTGGTCATGTAGTAGTTATTGACGAATTCCCAAACCTTGGTCGACGTGCCGGTCGCGGAGGAAGTAATCATCGCCTGCACCGTTCCGGTCGCGAACGCCTGGGGTACTTCGGGCACCTGAATCACAACGGGGCTCGCGCCGAGCAGCTCGGCCAATCGCGCGGTTTGAGGGCTGTAAGTCCGCAGCTTCGCGCCCTTGAGGTCGTCAACACTTTTCAGAGCGCTTTTCGTGTAGAGGCCCTGCCCCGGCCACGCGACTGCGTAAAGCAGTCTGACCCCGCGCGCAGCGAGCTTCTTCTCCAACAACGGTTTCTGCGCTTGATAGAACCGATATGCATTGTCGTAACCGGTTGCAACGAAAGGGATGTTGTCTGCGGCGAAAACGGGGTCTTCGTTCCCGAACTGGCCCAGCAAGAATTCCACTGCGTTGACTTGCCCCGTCGACACTGCTCGCAACATGTCAGGGTGCTTGATGAGGGAGCCGTTGCTGTGCACGACGATTTCGAGCTTGCCGCCGGTACCCTTCTTTACATCCTCGGCGAATTGCCTGACGTTGATCGTATGGAACTCGCCGTCACTGTACGGCGTCGGCATGTCCCACTTCTGACCGTGAACAGTGGTAGTGAGCAGTGTAAAGACGGTAGCCGCAAGCAACGCTTTCAAGCTCATGCGCTTTACTCCCCGTGGATGACGGGCCCATCATCACGGTCCGCGAAGCAGCTTGTCAATCCGGCACCCACGCGCCAGACGTGCGAACGCCGCCAAGTCAGCGGCTACGGCGAAAGATCGGTAAAGCAAAGGGCCCGGGTCACGGAGACCCGGGGTTAAATACGCTGGAAGCTGTTACGCGCGATTGAGGCGGCTTTTCCCGTGAGCGCGGGCGTGCGGATGATTACTGGCTAGGGTGGCGACTTGCAGGCGCCGCGGCTCTTTGGTTCTCTGCGAAGTCGTGGCCGGGCTCCAGCCTTTGCCAAAAATTCTTTCGATGGCCGGGTGAGCGACCCTTTTTTTCAATACTGTGGAACGCCTTGCCTGTCCCGACCGCTCGGCAGTATTGAAATTAAGCACGTGCGGAATCGCTTGCGGGTCTGAAACAAGAGACAAGGGAACGAGGTTCGGCGCTACGGCCATTGGCTTATAACCTGCTGCCTGAGCGTTCCTGACGCAGTCCTCATGGCTAACGAATCCGCTCGACGATTGCCGGGCAACACCCTCAGCCGACGGGATTCTTTCCCAGCGCCACTGACGATTTGCATTCCGATGAAACCGCCAGGATACGGCGCCGCCGTCATCGCGGCCGCCCCGCCTATCCCGTTCCTGCGGAATGCCTGACTCGACAGGTAGCCACTCAAAGCGGTTGCGACTTTCTGATTTGCTGGACATGAGCATTCTCCTTTTCCCAACACCTGACGCAAGTCGCGTGCCAAGGTGTGGCCAGGTGTCGCCCGACGGCGTCAGATATTTCCCACCTGAGCAGAATTCGACTCATCGCGCCTACGATTCGTTCGCCGTGACCACGGATGAACGATATGTAACGCGGTCTGAGCACAGGGGCTGAGTGATTGCAAAAAGCTGCCAGTACGCAGCCTGCGCAGTGCCTGCACGCCACGCTGACATGTCGATGCGGCCTTATCCTCCGATTATCATGAGGCGAACTACGCTTGCGTAGCGGCGCATATCAGGACGCCGAGCGCGCAGGATCATCGGCCGTAAATGACCTTAGCCCTGACCCGGGCACATGCTCGACAGACGGTCCTTGATCGCGCGCATCGCACTCACGAGGGCGAAGTTGTCGTTGGCGCATCAAACACGTTTGTGTTTCGCTGTTTGGGGCACGGCTGTTGCGAGAAACATCCAGTGCGATCCTGCACAGCGCCAATCAGACAGTCTGCACGTAACCATGAGGAACTCACCCATGAGCAAGCATTGGATAGTATTAGGCGTTGCCCTCGCCCTCTCATCAACTGCATGTGGCCGACACGATACTACGAGTGACGCGGCGCGCCCGAGCTCCGGCGCAAGCAGCAGCGGAAGCGGTGCCGGAACTTCGGGCAGCGCCAATTCGACTACTGGGAACTCGAGTTCGAGCGGCACTGCC
>JAQGNH010000296.1 GCA_028291945.1 Betaproteobacteria bacterium | reverse complement strand
CACCGAAGCGTGGGGGCAGCAGGTCATCATCGACAACCGGCCCGGTGCGGGGACGATGATTGGGACGGAGATCGTCGCGAAAGCGCCGCCGGACGGCTACACGCTGCTGATCGGCGCAGCCGCCCATGCCATCAACCCGAGCCTGTACTCGAAACCGAGTTATCAGCTGCGAGATTTAGTACCGGTCACGATGGCGGTTTCATTCCCTTTTCTGCTCGTGATCCATCCATCCCTTCCGGCTCAGAACGTGCAGGACCTGATCGCGATCGCCAAATCGCGACCGGGGAAACTCACATTCGCTTCCAGCGGAACCGGCAACACGAATCATCTCGCAGGCGAGCTCTTGAAAATCACGGCAGGCATCGACATCACGCATATTCCATACAAAGGCGGCGCGCCCGCCATGAACGATGTCGTCGGCGGCCAGGTGTCGATGCTGTTCGGGACGGTCCTGGAGACGCTGCCGCAGGCGCGCGCCGGAAAGCTGCGGGCGCTTGCAGTAAGTGGTGCGAAGCGGGCGGCGTTTGCGCCCGAGGTGCCGACGGTCGCAGAGACCCTGCCCCGCTACGAGGTCACCGGTTGGTACGTATTCCTGCTCCCAGCCGCGACACCGGCGCCCATCGTGACCAAGCTGAACCGCGAAATCATCCGCATCCTCGAGGTGCCTGATGTAAAGCAACGGCTGATCGCACTCGGTTCGGACCCGTGGCCCACCTCATCGGAGCAGGCGCGGGAATACATTGCGAGCGAAGCTTCGCGCTGGAGCAAAGTCATCGCACAGGCGGGACTGAAGGCGGATTAACGCTGGACCGTGAGCTGCCAGGGAAGCGTGCGCGAAGCCGACGAGGGGGTGTTGAAGCGGTTTCAGTCCGCAGTAATGCGAGCCTCCCGAATCAGCTTGCCCCAGCGCACGACTTCGGCGCCGATGAACTCCTGCGCTTTTTCGGGCGAGGTCAGCCAGGGCTCGGCACCCATCGACAACAAACGCTCCTTCACGGCAGGCGACGCAAGAATGGTTGACATGTCGTGATTGATTTTCGCAAGCACTGGCCGGCTCAATCCTGCTGGAGCGAGGAACGCGTACCAGCCGGTGACATCGTACCCGGGCAACCCATCTTCAGCTGCAGTGCGAAGGTCCGGCGCGAAGGCGGCGCGTTTACCGCTCGATACCGCGAGGCCTTTAAGCTTCCCGGCGCGCACCTGCGGCATCGTCTCGAGCACCGTGCCAAAGAGCATTTGTACCTGGCCGCCGATCACATCGTTCATTGCAGGTCCTCCGCCTTTGTACGGGACGTGCAGCATGTTGATGCCGGCCATGCTTTTGAAAAGCTCACCGGCAAGGTGATTCGTGGCGCCTGTGCCGCTCGATGCATAGCTCAGCTTTTCAGGGTTGGCCTTAGCATAAGCGACGAGCTCCTTTACGCTCTGGACTGGAACGGTGGGATTCACCGCCAGGACAAACGGAAAAGAAATCGCCATAGTTATTGCCGTGAAATCACGCAACGGATCGTAGTTCACTTTGCGGTACAGGCTGGGATTGATCGCGTGCGATGCGGACGCAATCATCAGCGTGTATCCGTCCGGAGCGGATTTGGCCGTCAATTCGGTACCTAGCATCGTACCCGCGCCCGGACGATTCTCCATGATAACCGGCTGGCCCCATTGCTCCGCTAACCGCTGACCGACTATGCGCGCGGTCAGATCGGTTCCACCGCCGGGCGCGAACGGAACGATGATGCGCACGGGTCTCGCAGGAAACGTTTCAGCGCCGTAGCTCATGGGCACGTGTACGAGAGCCGCGATGAGCGGCAGAACGATCAGTCTGTGCATCACTTTCCTAGTGTACTTGTCCGTTGATTTGATGAATATTCCCAGCGCACGCCAGGATCCATTCCCAGCGACAAAGATAGATTCTGGATCGCGCCCTTGCCGGCTTGTCCAGAATGACGATCCGAGTGGTGCACGCGTATGTGCCGGAACCAGACTGGCATTCGTTCCTATCGTCCCCCCGACACTTCACCATTTCATCATTCATCGTCCATCATTCGTCACTTGGTCACTGCGTCACTTCGTCACCTCGTCACTTCGATGGGCTTGCGATTTTTCAGCATGAGCTCCGCCGCGATGTCTTCCGGCACTTCCACCGGCATCGTCAGTATCAGCGCCGAATACGATTTGCCATGAGGATCGAGCGAGAGCGATCGCGTTACGCCGCCACCGAGCGCGCCCTCCATCACCAGATTGATGGCATGCACGTTCGGAAGCTCGTACCGGGTAATGGTGCCCTTCACGATTCCGCGAAAGTGATCTTTGACGCGCTCGGGCGTGATCGACCGCAGAATGATCGGATAGTAATGCGGCTCGTATGCAATGACGCCGATGTTGTTCGTATCGCCTTTGTCACCGGCTCTGGCATGCGCAAGCTCCCGCAGATAAAAAGTCTTCATGCGACCTCCGTCAGGATCACTTCAGCCTTGATCGCAGAGCGCGGGATGAGGCACGAGTAAATCGCCAGCACCTCTCGGAGGTGTTTACGCGGGATCGACGAGCTGCATGGCCCTTTGCCGACGAGCGTCTCGACTTCGTTGGCAAGCTTGACCGCATCGCGCTTCTCACGCGAGCGCCCCGCGAAACGCAAGCACACCTCGTACGGCGTTCCTGGCGTCGGCAAAGAGGCGTCGCCGTGCAGTGCATTGATCCCGAGATAATCGACACGCAGCTCCTGCAGCTTGACCCCGCCGATCTTGAGCCTTTCGCGCACGACGTGCTCAGCGAGCTTCGCGCGCTCGAGGCAGCCGAGGCCCGCATAGGTAATCTCCGCTTCGCCGATCCATCCTTCGAGAACACCGACCGAGACTTTGAGCTGCTCGGGACGCGGCTTTCCTCTGCCGCCGCTGATTCGCACCCGGTCCGGCCCCACTTCATCGAGCATCACCTGGGTAAAGTCCACGACGACATCCGGCGTAATGTAGTTCGCCGGGTCGTGGATTTCGTAAATCATCTGCTCGGCGCAGATCGCGCGGTTGATCACCCCGCCTGTGCCTTCGAGCTTCGATACGACGACAGTCCCGTCGGCTTCGACTTCGAGAAAGGGATAACCGAGATTGGCGAGATCGGGCACCTCTTTGTAGCCCGGATCGGCGAAGAACCCACCCGAGACATTGGCGCCGCACTCGACCATGTCGGCGCCTGTCTGTCCTTTGCCGAGCATATCCCAGTGGTCCATGCGCCAGCCGAACTCGTGGATCATCGGCGCGAGAAATAGGGAGCAGTCTCCACCTCGCCCCGTCAATACAATGTCGGCACCCTTGCCCAATGCATCGACGATGACATCCGCGCCCAGGTAAGCATTAGCGGAGACGATTTTTCCTTCGAGCGACGACAGAGGTTTCCCCGTCTCCATCATTTTCAGGCGCTCGGCATGTTCGAGACAGTAAGCGAGCACGTCATCCCCCAGGACCGCAGCAACTTTCATCGGGCCCAATTTGAGATCGCGTATGATTTCCGCCGTTCGTTTGGCCGCACCGATCGGATTTGCCGCGCCCATGTTCGTGACCACGCGCGTGCCAGTTTTCTTGCAATGCGGCAGCGCCGAGTAGAAGCGGTCCGCGAGCAGCTCGTTGTATCCGGCCTCGGGATCTCTGCGACGTTCCATCTGGGCGAGCGCAATCGTGCGCTCCGCGAGCGTTTCGTACACGAGGTAATCGAGCTGCGCGCGTGCAGCGAGCTCGGTCGCGGGTTCGATGCGGTCACCCGCATAGCTCGCGCCTGCACCTATGCGTAGCGTTCGTTTGCGCTGATCATGACCGGACATGCTGCTCCTTCAGTTGCGCCCGCGACCGTGATGCAACTTCACACCCGCGCCTACAGGGACTCTGCTTGGGAAAAAGGCTTTAGTCGAGCTTGGTGCCCGAGGCGGCAATTACTTTGCGCCACTTCTCGAGCTCAGACTTCATCATCGCGGCGAACTGCTCAGGCGTGCTCGAAATCGGATCGACACCTTGCGCTGCGAAACGCTCCCGGATATCGGCGCTCTGCAGCACCTTTGCCGTCTCCGCGCTCAAGCGGCTGATCACGTCTTTCGACGTGCCCGCAGGCGCAAGAAAGCCGTGCCATGTGGTGACCGCATAACCGGGCAAGGCGGCTTCGGAGATCGTGGGAATTTGCGGCGCGGCGGGAGAGCGCTTCTCCGTCGTGACGCCGAGTGCTTGCAGCTTCGCATTTTGCACGTGAGGTAGCGCTGTGAGTATCTGATCGAACATGAGCGAGACCTGACCTCCAAGCAAGTCGATCATCGCAGGGCCGCCGCCTTTGTATGCGATGTGCACCATATCGACGTTGGCCATCGTCTTGAACAATTCGCCCGCGAGATGAATAGCAGTGCCGCTGCCACCGGAGGCGAAGTTGAGTTGTCCCGGCCGGTTTTTAGCATAAGCAATCAGCTCCTTGACAGTCTTCACCGGCACCGATGGATGTACCACGAGAAGTTGGGGCATCGATGTGAGCTGCGAAATCGCCGCGAAGTCACGAAGGGTATCGAACGGCATTTTCCTGTAGAGACTCGGGTTGATTGTCATCGTGCCGATTGTCGCGAGAAAAAGCGTGTACCCATCGGGCGGCGCTTTCGCGACCACTTCGGCACCGATGTTGCCGCCGGCGCCGCCGCGATTTTCCACGACGACCTGCTGTCCGAGTTGTTCGCCGAGCTTCTGGCTGACCAGCCGCGCCACGACGTCGGTCGTTCCTCCCGGTGGAACCCCGACGATCAGACGGATCGGTTTCTGCGGATAGTTTTGAGCGCGAGCGGGATGCTCAACGCCGATTACGCCGAGAGCGAATAGCGCGGCACATAGCAACGCGCGCGGTTTCGCGCTCAAAATAATGGATTCTGGATCGCGCCCTTGCCGGCTTGTCCAGAATGACGATACGCGTCGTGCATCGTACTTGCGGGATTGCACGCTCCTTCTCCTCATTCTATTTACGACACACCGCTTCAGCCGCGCCGGAACGCCTGTACGGTGCGCGCAAGCGATCCGTCGGCAAGCTTCAACGCTCGGGTGACCGAACGCGTCTCGCCAAAGGTCGGGATATACATCGAATGCTTGCCGGCACCGCCCAGCACGACGACCATAATGTCTTCGGCGCGCTGCGTGATGGGTACCCGCGCTTCGGGTCCGGCCTTGGCATAGCGCTCCGGCCACTTGATACGAAAACGTCGCTCGATGTTCTCGTCGGAGAAGCTCCCGAGGGGAAGCGTCGCGTGCTCGAAGAGGTAGCGCTTCACGTCGGCTTTCGAATAGCCGCCCGCAGCGACCGCTGCGGCGTGCTCCGGCCCGAACGCGATGAGCGGTTCGCCTGCGTAATACGCATTGTTCGAACCGGTGATCGCAGCGGTGCCGCACGTCATACGGAGTATGCCTTCCGCGGTGATGCTTTCATGATCGTTGATGTTGTGCGGGCTTTCCGCGCCGACGATCGTGACCGTGCTCGTGTCGGCCGCGAATCCGCGTTCGACGTGCAGCGGTTCCCATGGATTCGCCGCCTCGTTCTCCGCCACCAGAAAACTGTATTTGCCGGGCTGACCCATTGTGGCCATGTCGCCGACGGTCGGAATGGCCCCACCGATATTGAGCAGTGAAAGCCTGATCGCACGACCCATGGTGGCATTCGACTGCCGTCCCGGACCAAACGCGTTGTGACCGGCGTTGATATCGAGCTCGCGGACGATGGGACCGTTGACGATCACGAGCGGCGCCACCGGATGGGTGGTGGCCTGTATGCCATAAAGATTGAACGGGCCCTCGCACATCGCCTCAGTTGCAAGCATCAGCAGCGGGAAGTACTCGGGCCGGCAGCCTGCCATCACTGCGTTCGCCGCAAGCCGCAGCGGCGTCGCTGCACCGTTGCGCGGCGGTATCGAGGCAATCGGCTCGTCCCACGGCCGATCGCAGTACGCGAGCATCTTTTCCACGCGCTGCGCCGTCGGCGGCACGATCGGCAGCCCGTCCCCCCAACCGCGCTCTCGGCACAATTCGGTCGCCGCCTCGAAATCTTCGATGCCCTCCATCGCAACGCCGGGCACGCGGAGATAGCGCGCGATTTCGCTCATTTCACGCGCTCCCGCAGCAACTCGAGTACGACGGGGATCGCCTGCGCGGCGCGCTCGCGCACGTTGTCCATTGCGATTCCGCCGAGCGGGTGCGAAATCATCACGAGCGGCAGCTCAGGCACACCAAAGATGCGTGCCTGGGCGCGTCCCAACTTTTCGAACGGTGTCGAGCAGATGACCGCTGTTGTCAATCCGCGTTTCCGCAGCTCCGCCATGTCGTGGACACTCCACGACGTGCAGGCCCCTCAATCGGCCATCGCGCTGATGACGCAGTCGGCGTTCTCGGCAAGCTCGTCGAGTATCTCGCGCTCGGCGCCTGCCGCGGAGCTCGGCTTGCGCAGTCTCACCACTGAGGTCACGGGCAAGGTCGCTTGCACGCCCTCGATGATCATCGCGAGCAGGTGATCCGCATTGCTCTTCGCATTGTCCAGAACGCCAAGACGCAATCCGCGCCCTTCGGACTGGCGTTCACGCTGCAATGCGCCGCCCGTAGGCGCCGGCGCCTCGGGAATGATCCACATCGATGCTTCACTCATTTGCTTGTTCTCCTCTCGGTTGCTCTGCGGCCATGCATTAGCGAATCGCCGCGATCTGAATTCTCCCGATGATACTGCAGGTTGATGGACGTTCACGTGAGCCACTGGATGCCGGATCGAGTCCGGCATGACGACAAGTAGTTCATTGCGAAATGCGCGGCACCCTCTGGAATCCACCTTTTAGGTTTTTGCCTGGTTTGCAGCGCCCGCTGCGGCGCGGTAAATGCATTCACTCGTGCGACATCGAGTCACACACCGGAGACGAACATGAATGCAGCATCTAACCAGAGCACATCCACCATACGAGCGTGGGCCGCAACGGGGCCGGGCAAGCCGCTCGAGCCGTACACCTACGATCCCGGACCTCTCAAAGCCGACGAGGTCGAGGTCGCGGTAGAACATTCCGGTCTGTGTCACTCCGACCTTTCAGTCGTCAGCAATGAATGGGGCATGTCACAGTATCCGTTGATCCCGGGCCACGAAGTCGTCGGGCGTGTCACCGCCTTGGGCTCTCAAGCCAAGGGTCTGAGCGTCGGCCAGCGAGTCGGTGTCGGCTGGACTGCGGCAAGTTGCATGCATTGCAGACCCTGTCTTTCGGGAAATCAGCATCTCTGCCCGACTGCGACGCCCACGATCATCGACCATCCGGGCGGGTTCGCAGAGCGCATGCGCGCGCACTGGGCGTGGGTCATTCCACTGCCCGATGGGCTCGACGTCAGCACAGCCGGTCCGCTCCTCTGCGCTGGCGTCACGGTGTTTTCGCCTTTGCTCAACTTCGGTGTGAAGCCCACAGACCGCGTAGGCATCGTCGGGATCGGTGGTCTCGGCCATCTCGGCGTCAAGTTCGCGGCAGCGTGGGGCTGCGAGGTGACCGCGTTTACATCGAGCGAAGCGAAAATGCCTGAGGCCAAAAGTATGGGCGCGCATCGTGCGGTGTCGAGCCGCAACAGCGATGCGGTGCGTGCCCTCGCCGGCTCGCTCGATTTCCTGCTCGTCACCGTCAACGTGACGCTTGATTGGCCGGCCATGATGGCGACACTCGGTCCCAAAGGCCGCATGCACGTCGTCGGAGCCGTGCTGGAGCCGATTCCGATTTCCGCATTCGATCTCATCAGTGGCGAACGAAGTGTATCGGGCTCGCCGACCGGCGCACCGGTCACGCTTGCGAAAACACTCGAGTTCGCCGCGCGTCATCGCATCGCACCGACAGTAGAGCGCTTTCCAATGAGCCGCGTGAACGACGCTCTCGCCAGGCTCCAGTCGGGGAAAGCGCACTACCGCATTATTCTCGATGCGGATTTCAAGTGAGGCATCGCTCGTGCGGTGTGACTGGAGTTTCGCGCCAATTCCGGCGGGCTGAGTTCATCGCACGCTTTTATGAATCAGCGCCGCGGCGAAGGTGTCATTGCAAGCCACTTGCTTCGGCCGAAGGTGCACACGGGACCATGAAGCCAGGTCGTCATTCTGGAGGTGCACAGCACGCACATCCAGAATCCATAGTTTAGACCGGAACCGATTTTCGATGGATCCTGGATCAGATCCTGGATCACCTCGCGTTCGCGCGCGGTCCAGGATGACGAGGTTTCATGGAAAGGAGCGGCGTGACGAAGCAATCCCGTTACGAACGTCGAACGTGCGCCAAGGGATTGCCCCCTTCGATAAGCTCACGACAGGCTTCGACTACCCATTCCGTTCGTCCTTGAGAGCGTCGCACCGCGACGCAGTCGAAGGAGAACGCAACGAGCTCAGGAGCCGCCGGGTCGCGCCGCTCCTCGCGATCACAGTTTCGGCCGCACAGCCTACGTCGTCAGTGTGCTCAGCGCGAACGAAGCTAGAATGCACCCACCGTCATCGGTCACATCGCGCGAGCCGCAGCATGCCAGGTTTCGAAATCATTTTGGTTGTCCTGCTCGGCGCAGTCGCCTGGTTCTGGCTGGACAGCCTCAGCGTGCGCGAGGCAGCGATAAACGCCGCGCGCGCAGCTTGCGAAGCGGAAGGTGTGATGCTGCTGGATGCCACGGTAGCGATTACGAGCCTCAAGCCGCAACGCGATGCTGACGGCCGCGTGAAACTGAAGCGCGTCTACGAGTTCGAATACAGCGACACCGGCGATAACAGACGCAAAGGGACCGTGGTTTTACTCGGACGTCGAGTGGTGCTGTTCAACGTGGGCTTTCGCGATACGCATCTGCCCGAAACGCTGCATTGACACCGTCTGCTCGGAGCTCCAGTGCTTTAGCGAGCATGGCTGAGATGAACGGCGACCAGTTTTCGTTGGGCTCCCATATTCGCTTCATTGGCGCGAAAGCACGCTCGACGTCCCAGTTCTGACGTATGGCTCGGTAAAGCCCCAGAAACGCAGTGACACGTTTGTTCGCAGCGCAGTGAACCAGCATCTTCTTGTCTTGGTGCGCGTCCATCGCAGCGAAGAAGGCGAGCAAATCCCGCTCTGTAGGCGATTCGAACTTGACCGGAATGTGCGCGTAGGTCATGCCGAGGGATGTAACCGTGCCCGTCTCGTCCGGAAGCGAATAACGCGGATCGTCGTGCAACGCGAGGTTGATCACGACCTCGACTCCGTCGCGAGCCACTGCGGTGAGCTCGTCCACCGAAGGCTGCCCCGAGGTCGCCAGCCGTTCGTCTACGCGTATGTAGTTGTAGATATCGGTGACTTCGGGATTTGTCATTACAGCAGCTCCCGTTTCATTCGCTTGCGGAACCGTACTTCCGAATGTAATTCTCGTGCCGGAACAGAAAATCCGCACCCACGATGCGATGGTCGAAACCGCCCCGACGGAAGCGGTAATCGATGAAGCCGACTTCGCGCGTACCCCAGTGCAGCGTCGTGGGCGGCGAGTTGACGCACGCGGTGGAAGGCGCCCAGAGATAATAGATACCGTCGAGCGAAAACGATCGCGTCTGGTGTTTGTGACCCGTGCTCACCAGACGCACACCGTGGCGTCTGCATAGATCGAGCAGGCGCGTGCGGCTTACAGAATCGATGCAGGACTGCCGCAAGGTCGGGTCTTCGTGGTCGGGCTCGGATGGATGATCGAGGAACAGCGGCTTGTGCAGAAATAGCGCGATCGGTTGCCCTTCTTGTTCTCTCAATGTCCGCTCGAGCCACGTCCATTGCTCGTCTTCGGCGGGCTGCCCGTCGCTGCCCAGCAGTTGCGAGTTGATCCCGACGAAACCCCAACCGGCCTTCGCAAATGCCCAGCGCTCTTCGCCAAAGTGCTTGAGGAAGCGTTCTCTGCGCGCGTCGTTGACGCGCTTCGCCATTTTTCCCGAGACCACGTTGTCGCCGATGTCGTGATTGCCGGGCAGATAGCGGCACGGCACGGGGAGCTGCTCTATGCGAGAGCGTGCAAACGCGTGGTCCGCATCGTTGTCCGGATCGCCCATGATCAGGTCCCCGTTGACGACGACGAGATCCGGACGCTCTCGCACGATCCAATCAGACACCTTCAACCAGTTGTCGAGATGGTGTTCCTGCCTCGCACCGAGGTGCAGATCGGCCACCTGAACAAGTCTGAGTTCGTCCATGTATTCGCCTTAAAAGTTACCGACGATTCGTGTTCATCTGATGTGCGACGCACACGGCCACGGAGCAAGGTTACCGTCTAGGAGGTTCCCGCGCATCATTGTGCGTTATGTCGTTACACTGAGACGGCACGGACGGCCGCTGCTCGAAACAGGCGACGCGCGCTTGAGAGCCGCATCACGTTACGCTGCACTATGCGTTTTATGGAGAGGAGAAGCAATGCAGCTTGGCGGCAGCATACCCTGGTGCGTCCGACAAAGCCCTACTGCTCGATCCCGTTTGCCCGCTCTCGGATGGATACGCCTTGCATGCGTGATGCTCACGCCGGCTCTTGTCTACGACTTCGCGAGCGCAGCGTATCCGGAACGGCCCGTGCGCTTCATCGTACCGTTCGCGCCCGGCGGCACAAACGACATCGTCGCCCGGCTCTTCGGCGGCAAGCTGAGCGCGCAGTGGAACCAGGCAGTCGTGATCGACAATCGCGGCGGCGCGGGCGGCGTCATCGGAACGGACGCAGCCGCGAAGGCCGCACCGGACGGATACACGCTGCTCATGGCCAACATC
>JAQGNH010000548.1 GCA_028291945.1 Betaproteobacteria bacterium | reverse complement strand
CTCGGATTTGATGCCTGCGATCTTTACCAGACGTCCGTACTTCACGACCTCGTTCTTGTACCTCGTCAGTGTGACCGGGAGCGCTCTATTCTTTCGATGCCTTTGCGAAAGTGCTCGCGCGCAGCAGCGCGTGCAGCATCGGCATCGCGTGCAAAAATCGCCTGCACGATCTTTTCATGCTCCTTCTGCGTCTGTGCCATGCGGCTCGCACGTGCGATCTTGCCGCCGGTGATCTGGATCTGATGCCGGACGTAGCGCTCCAGGAATTCCGTGAGATCGACGTATTTGCTGTTGTTGGTCGCCTGCGCGATCGTGCGGTGGAGCGCGAGGTCCTCGTTCACGCCGTCGTCGCCCTGCTCGAATGCGGCCCGCACCGCGTCGAGCGCACTGCGTATAGCCTGCAGCTGCTTGCGGCTCGCGCGCTCTGCAGCCAGGGCCGCGGCTTCGGATTCGACCGCGAGGCGCAGCTCAAGCACTTCAACCGTCGCTTCGAAAGACTCGACGCTATCGCGAGCGATTCGAAACGGGATACCGAGCTTGTTTTGCGCTACGAACGCGCCGGCGCCCTGCCGCGTCTCGACGAGGCCTTCCGATTTGAGCCGTGAGATGGCTTCACGTACCACGGTGCGGCTTACACCGAATTCGCCCGACAGCGCCTGCTCGGTGGGCAGGCGCGTTCCCGGCGCCCACTGACCTTCAGCGATGCGCGATGTCAACGCCTCGCTGAACTGATCGGTGAGATTGCTTACTTTGAGCTTTGCGGAGAACACGGTGCGAGCGGCTGCGATTTCTGCTCATGGAAGATTGATGAGGTTATCATACAACTTACGACCTCAAACTTGCCCCCATGCACAACCGCCGGAGATCACTCCCCGGCGGTCGTATGCATCTACCCGATTTATTTGCGGATCAGGGCTGCATGTCGGCGTCAGCGCTCGCCTGCTGAACGCGCTCGGTGCCGTGTTGCTGCGCGTAGGTGGCGATATTCGGAAACACATCACTGAGCGCCATCGTCTCATCCGCGCTGGATGGGAACGTCGAAGCGTTCGCTTGCCTGACTGGATCATCCTTGTGCAGATCCAGGTGCGTGACCATGTTCGGGAAAGTAGCCGAGAGCGGTATGGTCTGCGGCGCGCTCGATGGGAACTGCCAAGCGCTCGCCTGCTGGACACCCTCGTCCTTGTACAACTGCTGGTGCGACACCATATTCGGGAACACGTCCGACAGCGCGATCGTCTCGTCCGCACTCGAGGGATACGACGTGCCTGCGGCCATGGCGCTGCATGCGGTGACCAGGGACAGTGCAACTAAAGCTTTCGCTATGCGTTTCATGATGACTCCTTTGATAAAGCACGCGGTTTGGGTGCGCCCGAGATCGCGTGCATAAGCTCGGTTCGCTCGTGCTCTTCACTGGAGATGATTTGCCTACTACGCAGATTCAGCAGCAATGAGCACGAAACAAGTGTTACACGTGCACTTGACATTGACTGTAGACTTGACGGCCTAGGCCAAACTTCTGAGGTACCGCGCGACTGACGGTCGCACGCGACTTGGTGAGAGGCGCCTGGTTTATTCTTGTTCTGAGCTCACTACTGGCGCACGCTCTGCTGCCACCAGGCCACACAGGAGACCGCGGGCGATCCATGATGGTTTGTGCCCTTCGGCTCTGAGAAGTACTTGCAGGCTGCGAACCTCTACGAACCCCTGCAGGCATTGGGCTTCGACGTCATCGGTTACGGCTGCGCGACGTGCTCCGGCATGTCGGGACCGTTGACACAGGCGATCGATGACGAGATTCGCGAGCGCAAGCTCACCGTCGCGGCGGTGCTGTCAGGCAATCGGAATTTCGAAGGCCGTATCCATCCTTCAGTACGCGATGCTTTTCTCGCGTCTCCACGGCTTGTCATCGCCTATGCGCTCACAGGCTCGGTCAAGATCGACATCGAGAACGACGCGCTGGGGTGCGACCGAAGCGGCAATTCTGTTTTCCTGCGCGACATCTGGCCGACCGATGCCGAGATCGATGCGACGCTGCGCGAGCACGTGCAGACTCGGCATTTCACGGCCGGCTACGAGATCGTCATGGACATGGTCGAGGCGGCCACCGATCGAGGCAAGACCCCGGCGCGTTTCGGATGGAAGACGGATAGCACCTACATCCGGCGTCCGCCCTACTGAAGCGGAAGTTACGGGACGGCTCCGAAGTTGACGGGCATGCGCGCGCTGGCACTGCTGGAGGACAACATCACCACCGATCACATCTCCCCTGCTGGTGCAATTCCTGAAGACAGCGCGGCCGCATGGGTGTCATGCCTTTGCAATTCGATGCGGGCACGACCCGGAAATCGCTGCAGCTCGATGGCTCGGAGAACTACGACGTGACAGGGCTCGAAGCCGGCTTGTCGCCGCGCTGCACGTTGACGCTGGAAATCACGCGCACGAACGGAACACGCAGCGCCGTCCCGGTCACCTGCCGCCTCGATACGCACGAGGAGATCGCGTATTTCAATGCCGGTGGGCTGT
>JAQGNH010000521.1 GCA_028291945.1 Betaproteobacteria bacterium | reverse complement strand
ACGGTCTCTTATGTGCCGAGTTTGCGAAGCGCGGTATCACGGGGCCCAGCAAAGTCCTCGAAGGCCGCTACGGCTTCGGCAACGTGCATGCCAACGGTGAAATGAAGTGGGACCGCCTCGTCCTCGGCCTCGGCGAGCGCTATGAAATCGAAAGCGCCTACTTCAAACCTTATCCGTGCTGCCGCCACTATCACTCCGTCATCGATGGCATCCTTTTGCTGCGGGAGCAGCATGGTTTTACTCACTCGCAAGTGAAGCACATTCACATCGGCCTCTACGCAGTTGGCGTCAATGGTCATGATCACAAGCACTTCGACAATCTGCTCGACGCGCAGATGAGCGCGCCCGTTGCAGCAGCGCTGGCCGTGGTTGACGGCGACATCGCTGCACAACGATTTCTGCCGGAGAGCCTCGAGCGACCCGAAGTCCAGCGGCTGATCGAAGCGAGCCACACGGCGGTCGACGAGGAATGCGAGCGAATTTATCCGGGGCGCCGTTCGGGCGTGGTCCGCATCGAGTTGAACGACCGGCGCAGTTTCGAGAAGCGCGTGCTGGATCCTAAAGGCGAAGGTGAAAATCCAATGACCGATGTCGACCTTCAGCGCAAATTTACGGTGAACTGCGAGCCTGTCGTCGGTAAAGCAAAGTGCGAGCGTCTGCGCGAGGTGATCTGGAGCTTCGATCAGCAGCCTGACGTTCAGGAACTGTATAAGTGGTAGTTCTCAGTCGGATCGTGAACGATGAATGACGCGTGCGCGGCGCGCGGGCGCGCTGGATTGTCCCCGCATTGGGTCGTTCATGTTTCCGCATCAACACAGCGCACATGACCCTAGCCGCTCAGCTTGCGCAGCGCATCAACCGCATTTCTTGGGAAAAGCTTCCGCCCCAGGTCGTTGCGAACGCCAAGAGCGCGATCCTCGACACGGTTGGGGTCATGCTCGCTGGTTCCCACGACGAACCGACGACTCGGCTGTTGCGCGTTCCGGGCGTGCACGACGCCGGACCCTGCCTCGTACTCGGCCGCGCGATACGCACGAGTGCGCTGAATGCGGCGCTGGTCAACGGCACATCGGCGCATGCAATGGATTTCGACGACGTGAACATCGCGCTCGGCGGCCATCCTTCGGCGCCGCTGGTGCCTGCCCTGTTCGCCCTGGCGGAGCTAACAGAAGCGAGCGGCCGCAATGTCATCACCTCGTTTGTTACAGGATTCGAGACCACGACCCGAATCGCGCGCGGCGTGAATTACCATCATTACGAAAAAGGGTGGCACCCCACCGTCACGCTTGGCATATTCGGCGTGGCTGCAGCATGCGCCCGCTTGCTCAAGCTCTCGGATTCGCAAACGGCGACTGCACTCTCGATCAGCGCTTCCTTTGCGAGCGGCGTAAAGGCGAATTTCGGAACGATGACTAAACCGTTGCATGTCGGCCATTGCGCCAGGAATGGACTTTTCGCCGCGCTGCTGGCACAGGAAAATTGCACCGCGAGCAGCGAGGCGTTCGAAGACAAGCAAGGCTTCCTCAATGTCTTCAATGGGCCGGGAACTTTCGATTGCGAGCGCATGCTGGCAGCCTGGTCACAGCCGTTCGACATCGACCAGCCTGGGCTCGGCATCAAGCTCTACCCCTGCTGCGGCAGCACGCATGCAGCGATAGACGGGATGATTACGCTCGCCACACAACACGGCATCAGACCGGACGACATCGAGCGCATCGATGCACGTATCCACGCACGTCGTCTGGCTCACATCAACAGACCCGACCCGAAAAGCGCGCTTGACGCGAAGTTCAGCGTTCAATATTGCCTCGCGCGAGCGTTACTCGAGCGCGCGGTGGTCGTCGATCACTTCGAGAATGACGCATTTCTCGATGTTCGAGCACGCGCGCTCACGCAAAAGGTTCACGTGGAAGGCTACAGAAATCCGGCGCCGGACGTGGGCGACCACTATGCTGTCGACTTGAGCGTCACGCTCAAATCCGGCGCGAGGATAACGATTCGCCAGGAGCGGCCCTGCGGCCGCACACCGGAAGATCCGACGCCGCCTGAACGACTCAAAGCCAAGTTCGAAAGCTGTGCGGCACGCGTGCTTGGAAGCGCAAAGGCGCCTCGTCTCTACGCGGCGCTCGATGAGCTCGAAAAAATGTCGTCGCTGCGCGAGCTCATCGCCGACGAAGCCCTGCGCGTGTGACCGGGCGCATGCGACCGCACCCCTTCCCGTTGGCACGGCTTGCAATTGCTGCTTTGATCGCAGCAGCCGGCAGTCATGCCGCGGCTCAGGAATATCCTGCTAAAGCAATTCGCATCGTGGTGCCCGTCCCGCCCGGTGGTGCGAACGATACGCTGACCCGCATCATCGCACCCAAGCTCTCGGAGAGCCTGCGCCAGCCGGTGATCGTCGAGAACCGGCCCGGTGCAAACACGACACTGGGAACGGCGGTCGTGGCAAAAGCTGCGCCCGACGGCTACACGCTGCTCTCGGCGCCCAGCGCCCACACCGTCAACTCAGTTCTCTATGGTTCCCTGCCTTACGACCCACTGAAGGATTTCACGCCGGTGTCGGGCCTCGCGGCCGCGCCGCTCCTGCTAACGGTCCATCCTTCGCTGCCAGTGAGATCGGTCAAAGAGCTCGTTGCGCTCGCGAAGAGCAAACCGGGGCAGCTCAACTACGCATCGCCCGGCAATGGAACGTCAGGCCATCTTGCGGGAGAGCTTTTCAAGTCGATCGCTGGCATTCAGATTGTTCACATCGCGTACAAAGGCGCGGGGCCTGCGACGATCGATCTCATCGGCGGTCATGTGCTCGTGATGTTCCCGACCTTTCAGGCCGCGACTCCTCACGTCCGGACAGCAAAACTGCGCGCGCTCGCCCAGACGAGTGCCGTACGCTCGAGCCTCGCGCCGGACATTCCCACGATGGCACAAGCCGGCCTGCCCGGTGTCGAGATCAACTCGTGGTTTGGCATCCTCGGGCCTGCGGGTTTGCCGAGGGACGTCGTGGCGAAGCTCGATGGCGAGATCAAGAATATCCTTCAGATGCGGGATGTGAGCGATCGGCTGCAGGCGCTCGCCTACGACGCTTTTTACATGACGCCTGACCGGTACGCATCGTTCATGCGAACCGATCTCGCAAAATGGACAAAGGTTATTCGCGAAGCCGGGATACGCGCTGAGTAGCAGGATCGATCACCCTTCAACAGTCAACCTCGGCACCACGCGTGGGGTCACTCTGCCACTCGAGCGCGCGATGGAACGCTGAAGCGCTCAGTGGGAGATTTTGCCAGGGACCTAGGGCCAGGTGCGCTAAGGAAAACCAACACAAAAGAATCCCCGCCTTCGGCGGGGATCTGTATCTGTGGATGTGCTTGGCGTCCCTGGCTGTAAATAGGTCTATTCGCCTTTGATGTCAGCCGCCTTCACCACCTTGGCCCACTTCTCATAATCCGCCTTGTGATATGACGCCAACTGCTGCGGAGTCCCGCCAGCGGCCTCGGCGCCATCAGCTGCGAGGCGTTTCCGCACGTCATTTGTCTTGAGCACCTTGTTCGCTTCAGTGTTGAGGCGATTTACGATCGGCGTGGGTAGTCCTGCTGGGCCATAAAGCCCCCACCATTGAGTTGACTCAAACCCCGGCAGAGCAGCTTCCGCCACTGTCGGCAGCTCAGGCGCGATCTCAGCGCGCTTCGCGCTCGTGACTGCGAGCGCGCGAAGCTTTCCAGCGCGCACCTGTCCTGTGACGCTCGGAAATGCGGCAAACAACACCGATACGTTCCCTGCCATCGTATCGATCACGGCCGGCGCAGCGCCCTTATAGGGGATGTGGACCATTTTGACGCCCGCCCGTAGATTGAAAAGCTCACCGGTTAGGTGACTCAGCGTCCCCGGGCCGTTGGACGCGAAGTTGAGCGCGCCCGGCTTGGCTCGTGCCACGGCGATGAGGTCCTTCACCGATTTCGCCGGAACCGATGGATGGATCACCAGCACGTTGGGCGCATAGCCGACAAGGACGATGGCGGTGAAATCACGCAAGGCGTCGTATGGAAGTTTCCCGCCGAGGTGGGGATTGATCGAAAGCGCGCTCGAAGATGCGAACAGCAGCGTATAGCCGTCGGGTACAGCGCGTGCAACGATATCCGCACCGATTGCACCTCCTGCGCCGGCGCGATTGTCGACAATGAACTGCGCGCGGAGATTAGCCGAGACGCCTTGCGCGATCTGCCTCGCGACAATGTCGGCGGCTCCGCCGGCAGGGAACGGGACAACCACGCGGACCGGCTTTTCCGGATACGTCTGCGCAGAGGCAGAGCTCACGCACATCAGAACGGCCGCTACGAGGCCAGCTAGCTTCATCAGGTCTCCTTATGCATCGAATTATCATCGCACGAATTTTGGTCTTGGCGTCTGCACGCGCAATGACGTTCACGCGATCCTCTATACTATCGCCTCTCTACTCACCACAGGAATCGGGATGGCCTCGAACATCGAAAAGTGCCTCGGCGAGATCGGCATCACTCTGCCTCGGCCTGGCTCCCCCGCCGGCAATTACGTACCGTTCGTGATCGTTCACGATCTCGTCTTCATGGCAGGCCAGGTGGCGCGTGAAGCGGGAAAGATGAAATACACCGGCAAGGTCGGTAGAGAGATCAGTATCGAAGATGCGCAGGCTGCAGCACGTCTATGCGCATTGAATCTGCTCGCTCAGCTAAAGGTCGCGTGCGGCGGTGACCTCGATCGAGTCGATCGCTGCGTGCGACTTGGCGGTTTCGTGAACAGTCCGCCCGACTTTTTCGATCATCCCAAAGTCATCAATGGCGCATCCGATCTGATGGTGCAGGTGCTTGGCGAACGGGGTCAGCACGCCCGCACTGCGGTGGGCGTCGCAGCGCTCCCGCTGGATTCTGCAGTGGAAGTCGAAGCGATTTTTCAGTTGAAACCGTAAGTTTCTTCGCCGCTCTCGTTAAGCGCGAGACGGAGAGACGATGCAGGCCTCGCCGCGCCTATCACTTTTTTAGTACGTCGTCAGACCGCCGTCCAGCAGTAACGTCTGGCCTGTGATGTAGCCTGCGTCAGCGCTTGCGAGATAGGCTACGGCGCCGGCGACATCTTCCTGTAATCCGAACCTGCCTAGCGGCACTCGACGAAGCAGCGTATCCCGTGTTCCTGGATTTGCGTCGAAATAGGCGGCTCGCGAAGGGGTCTCGATGGTGCCCGGTGCGATCGCGTTAACACGTATGTCGTGTTGCGCCCACTCATAGGCCAGCACGCGCGTCATGTGGATAATCGCACCCTTCGAGATTCCGTAGGTCGACCGCTCCGCGAGCGCCACGACGCCATGCGTCGACGCGAGGCTCACGATGCACCCCCCCTGCTTACGCGCAATCAAGCGGCGGGCGAACTGCTGGCTCATGAAGAACGTCCCCGTAAGATTGACGTCCATCACGGCCTGCCACTCCTCACGCTCCACCTCGAGCGCGGGGCATCTCAGCGTGACCCCGGCGTTGTTTACGAGCACATCGACGCGGCCAAACGCCTTCTCCGCTTCCTGAACCGCCCTCTCGACACTCGCTTGCGAGCGCACGTCGAGCACGACGGGGAAAGCGCGCGCTCCAGCTGATTCCACCGTAGCACGTACATGTGCAAGCGGCTCAGGCGTAAGCTCGGTCAGCACAAGATCGTACCCGTCACGCGCAAGCCGCAGAGCGATCGCTGCCCCTAGTCCTTGCGATGCGCCGGTGACCAGTGCGACGCGCCGATTACCGTTACCTTCATTCTTCACGTCGCGCCCTTCGTGCTTCAATAATGCCTGTTCGGAAAAAGCGAGAGCACCTCACTTGCGGCTTGCAGGGAAAGTCGCGTTCACGAGCACTAGAATAATTTTTTCCGCCGCCAATTCTTCGGATGCGCGCTGGGATAGACGAGTCCGCTCGCGTCGACGCCCAGATCGACCATACCCTTGCACAAAGTAATCGCGCAGCTGTATCCCTCCAGAACGGGTACTTCCCAGCCCATCTCGGCAAGCCGCTTCTGGAGTACAGGCTGGAGCCAGAAGAGCGCTGAGCAGCCGAAGGTAATCACGTCGGCGCCGTCTTCCTCGATGGCTGCAAGCGCTTCACGCAGCGCCGCCTCCACGACCTCGGAGCTTTCACCGCGCTGCGCGCGATTTTTTGCAAGGTGCACTGCAGATTGTCCGGTGCTCGGCGGACGCGGCAGAGGAAAGTTGATATTGCGTATCGACGCACAGCGCTGAGCGAATCCGTGCTGAACGACGAGATCGTAGTAGTACATGTTGTGATTCTCGGCGAGATCGATGACGCTGAACTTGTTGCCGAGCATCGACGCGACGTGCATTTGCGCGAAGCCACACGCGACTACCGGTATGCCGTACTCGCGTGCAATCTCGCGTGAAGCCGGAAAACCCGGTTCGCCACCGCCGAGAAGAACGATACCGTTGTACTTGCCGCTCGCGCATGCTTCACGAACGATCGGCATCCTACCGGCGGCGACCAGCGTGAATTCCTCGCGCGTCTCCACAGGCCAGTCGCCGTACGTCGCAAGAGGACCCTTGTGCAGCTCCCAATCTACGTTTTCCAGCAGATGCTTCACGTCCGAGTGGTTCATCAGCATGCTTTCCTTCGGCCCGTCTACGGCGCGATGAAGATACTGCGATTCCTCCGGAAGGTGGAACGCCTGAATCAACAAAAATCGATAACGTTTTTCCATCTGCTGCTTCCTAGATTTAGAACGGGAACACTCCAACGATTCTAATTTCCAACGTGAGTTGTGGTTTCCTTTGTGTCCTTCGTGTCCTTTGTGGTGCAACGTTGTTCTTGCTTTGACTTTGCTTTGCGCCCCTCCAGGTGATCGCTACTCGGCAACCGCACCCACGTCCTTCACGATCTTCGCCCAGAACGCATTCTGCGTCTTCATGAATCCCGCAAACTCCTCCGGCGATGTGCTCGGCACGATCTCCGCGCCCCCCGCTTGAAGCCGCTTCACGGTCTCGGGGTCCTGCAGCGTCTTCATGAGCAAGCTGTAGAGCTGATTCACGATCGGCCGTGGCGTGCCCTTCGGCACATACAGACCCTGCCACGAACCGAGCGTCAACTCGGGGAAGCCCGCTTCGATCATCGTTTGCACGTCGGGCAGGGCCGGGACCCGCCCCGGCGCCATGACTGCGAGCACGCGCGCCTTGCCGCTTTTGTGGTGAGGAATGAACGAGGCGACCGTCACCATCGTCGCGACCACCTCACCGGCCAGCACGGCTGCAGTGGCCGCCCCCGCTCCGCCCTTATAGGGAATGTGCACGAGCTTGATGCCTGATTTGCTCATCAGGAACTCGAATGCAAGGCGCTGCGCACTGCCCGCGCCCGAGGACCCGTAGTTGAGCTGTCCGGGCCGGCTTTTGGCGTACTGGATGAACTCGGCGACGTTCTTTGCAGGCACCGAAGGATGAACGGCGAATGCACCCGGCACGTCCACGAGCAAACTGATTGCAGTGAAGTCGCGCACCGGATTGATTGTGAACCTGGGATAAATCGCAGGATTCACAGCCATGGTCCCGACGTTTCCCAGAAGAATCGTATGACCGTCGGCCGGCGCGCGAGCGCCCAGTTCCACGCCAATGTTGCCTGATGCACCCGCGCGATTGTCGATGACGACCTGCTGACCCAGGAGTTCCGAAAGCTTCGGTGTCACGATACGTGCGACGAAATCCGACGCGCCGCCCGGTGCGAACGGGACGATCATGCGGATTGGCCGGCTGGCATACGACGGCGATTGAGCTTGTGCGACACCCGCAGCTAAACACGCCGCAACGCACAATATGCGACCGGCTACTTGCATCCATCCTCCAGTCAGATTTTCCGAGCTTGCACGCAGCCCTTGCGGAGGCGCCCTTGATTCGGAGTTTACTTTACCATTGCGCCTCAGCAGAGGAGGACACCATGACACCCCAGCTTTTCAGCCTGTATGCAGGTGTGCTCGCCACGCTTGTAAGCGCCGCCGCGAGTGCGCAGGCGCCGTATCCTAATCGTGCCGTGCGGCTTGTCGTTCCCTCCTCTGCGGGTGGCGGCTCTGACATCGTCGCACGCATCGTGGCGCCCAAACTCTCCGAGCGTTTCGGCCAGCAGGTGATTGTCGACAACCGGGCCGGGGCGGGGACGATGATAGGCGGCGAAGTCGTCGCCAAGGCGCCCGCGGACGGATACACGCTGCTGATGGGCATATCGACGCTTGCCACCAATGCCGCGATGTACAGGAAGGTGCCCTACAACGCGATCACGGACTTTGCACCGATCACGCTCGCACTCTCCGCGCCGAACATCCTGGTCGTGCATCCGTCAATACCCGCGAAGAACGTTAAGGAACTCATATGGTTTTCGGAAGCACGGCCCGGACAGCTCAATTTTGGCTCCGCAGGCACCGGCACCAACCCGCACCTCTCGATGGAACTCTTTCTCAGTATGGCGAGATTGAAAATGGTGCACATTCCGTATAAGGGCTCGGCCCCCGCTATGACGGATCTGCTAGGAGGCCAGGTGGCTGTAATGACGGCCACCATGCTGACCGGCATTCCGCACGTACGCAGCGGGCGCCTGCGCGCACTCGGCGTCACGAGCACGCAGCGCACAGCAGTCGCGCCAGACGTGCCAACGATTGCCGAATCCGGGGTTCCCGGTTACGAAGCCGTACAATGGTATGGCGTGCTCGCCCCGGCGCAGACACCGAAGGACATCATCACCCGGCTGCATCGCGACCTGTCGTCGATATTGCAAACAGCCGAAGTGAAAGAGCGGTTCGCAGCCGATGGCGGCGACCCGGGAGGGAACACACCGGAGGAGTTTGCGCGCTATATCAAGGCGGAGACCGAAAAATGGGCGCGAGTGGTGAAGGAAGCCGGGATCAAGCCTGAGTAACACCAAGGGCCGCGGCATGCGGGTGGCATCGGTGCCCACATCAACTTGTAGCGCAGGCTAAGCGCCACCGGCGCCGCTCTACTATCGCCCCGCGCCGACGCTGACTGCTGACGGGTCTTCGCACGGATTATTGACAAAACGGAAACGCAACTCGGACCGAACGCAGCTATATCCGCCCGGCGCTTGTCCATAAAATGGCGCTCACGTTCCGCTCTCGCGGACATCGGAGATCGATATGCGATTTGGACTATTCGGCGGCGGCAAAATCGGGCGCATGAACCCGCTTGGCGACAGCCACGGCTATAAGGACTTCATCGAATACATCAAGGATGCCGACCGGCTGGGCTACGAAAGCCTTTTCGTGGTGGAACATCACTTCACGGGCGTCGGCCAACTGTCGTCCTCACTGAACTTGCTGACCTATCTTGCCGCGGTGACAAAGCGCATCCGTCTGGGTACCGCCGTCGTAGTGCTGCCGTGGCATAACCCCGCGCTGCTCGCAGAACAGGTTGCCACGCTCGACGTGCTCTCCGGCGGGCGCGTGGATTTCGGCATCGGGCGCGGCTATCGCAAAGCGGAGTTCGACCAGTTCTGCATTCCGATCGCGGAAGCGCAGGAGCGTTTCGACGAGTGTCTCGCGTTCCTGCTGAAAGCATGGACGACCGAGGGCCGCTTTACGCATGAAAGCAAGCACTGGAAATACAACAACATCGTGGTCGAGCCCGAGCCGACCCAGAGGCCGCATCCCCCCATCTGGATGGCGGGTGGCAGCCCGGAGTCGATCACGCGGGTCGCCAACAGCAACTTTAATCTGCTGCTGGATCAGGTCGGGTCGATGTCGCTCACTTTCGAACGTCTGCGCACTTATCTGGACGCGCAGGAAAAGCAAGGCCGCGCGCGCGATGCAAGTCGCGTGGGAGTAGCGCGCGCTCTGCACGTCATCAGAACCGAAGGCGAACGCAAAAAAGCGCTGGAGCGGCGCGCAGAGAACCTGAAAAATATCGGAGAGCTGGGACGCAGGCCTGGTTCCACCGAGGCGCTGGTCGATGATGGCGCACTCATCGGAACACCGGCCGAGATTATCGACAAGCTGCAGCGTTTCGCAGCCGGTGGTGTCGAGTACGTGCTACTCACGAACGCGGTCGTCACACGCGAGTCGCTCCTCGAGTTCTCGGAGGAGATCATGCCGCACGTGAGCTCCCCGGCCAGCGGCAAGCCACTGCGTGCTGCCGCTGCATGAAATGAGGTTCTCGCTCCATCGCGACCAGCGCAACCTCCCTGCATGTCCAGTTTGAGGTCGCAGCCTGGGTGACGGAAGGTATGGGATAAGATCAACACACTGCGCTGGTGATCCCGAGCGCAACTCTTTCAGTACTACAAAACATGAGGTGAGCATGGACAGCAAGGATCTCGGCATCAAGGATGGTTTCGCGAAAACTCGCAGCCACGGGCGCATACATTATCGCGAGCTCGGGCGCGGAGACCCGCTGATACTCATGCACACCAACGGCGGATCGGCCTACCAGCACGATCCGGTAGCGCCCTTGCTGGCCGGTCGCTTTCGCATGATTTCATGGACGATGCCGGGACATGGCGATTCGGATCCGCTTGCCCGCCACTACAGCATCGAAGACCACGCAGCCGTGCTTGCCGAGTTCATGGACGCGCTCGACATCAGGCGCGCGCACGTCGGCGGATCATCGGTTGGTGGATCGATCACTGCGGCGTTCGCGAGCCAGTATGCGGACCGGACGCTCTCGGCGATGCTGATCGAAACGCCGTGCCGCACCTTCGACGAATGGGGTGCGCGCTGGGGACACACCGAAGGCAACTTTGGCCTTCCGACTCAGAACGAAGATCAGGTGAAGGAACGCGTCGCGAACGTCGATGCGGCTTTGCTGCAGCGCTGGAATATCGATCGCAACAAAGCGGGCGCGAAGGCGATGGTCGGGGTCATGTGGGCCATACGCGAATTCGACGTCAAGACTGCTGCCTCGAAAGTCAAACGTCCGGCAGTGATTCTCTACGGCAAGCGCGGTCCTACGATCGCAGATCAGGAGCGATTCAGGGCGGTTGCGCCGAACATCCCCATTCGGTATTTCGAGAACTCCGGGCACTTCCCGATGTATGACGAACCTGCCGTGTTTGCGAAAGTCGTGACGGAGTTCTGCACGCAACAAACACAACCCGCATAGCTTTGCGTTCGCGCGGTCCCCGCGCGACACTGCCCCTCAAAGGCCCGCACCGGCACCACCGGTACGGGCCTTTTGCTTGAGCGCTCTCAGGTTTGATCGCGCACGCGCCTCTCAAGCACAATAGCGCGTCTTTTCAGAGCCAGAACTTCAATGAACAAGCTGTTGGGGATGTTGGCCTTCGTCCGGGTGGTGGAGTCCGGCGGATTCACAAGCGCGGCGAAGCGCCTCGGCCTGACCGTATCCGCAGTGGCAAAGAACGTGAGCCGCCTCGAGCAGGAGCTCGGCACTCAGCTGCTGGTCCGCACGACGCGCCGCATCACGGTGACCGACTTCGGCCGCGAGTACTACGCAAGCTGTGGACGGGTGTTCGGGGAAATCGACAACGCGGAGAATGCCTTGAGGCAATCGCAGGCGGTGCCGCGCGGCACCGTCACGCTTCTGTGTCCCATGTTCTTCGGCCGCATCAATTTGCTGCCGCGCCTGCACGAGTTCTATGCGCGCTATCCCGAGGTCAACGTCGAAGTGACTTTCAGCAATCGCTACAACGACATCATCGAAGAGGGGATCAACCTGGCAGTCGTCGTCGGCCAGCTGCGCGATTCGCGGTTTGCCAGTCGCACCCTCACGCGCAGTCACATGCTGTGCGCAGCAACACCTGCGTATCTTCGCGAACACGGAACACCTCAAACCATAGATGACCTGCTTTCGCACAACTGTCTCGTGAGCCGTTCCGCGTTGTGGCAGTTCAAGGAGAGCGGCCGCATGGTCGAGCTGCCTGTAAAGGGCAATCTGGTCGTGCGAGAAGGCGACGCGCTGCGCGAAGCGACGCTGCTCGGTCTCGGCATTGCGAGATCCAACTGGTGGCTGTTTCGGCAGGATATCGCCGCCGGCACGCTGCTGGAGATTTTGAAGCCGCACCGGGTTCCGGGACGGTCGATATCGGTGATCTATGCCCCCACGAAATTCCTGCCGAAGAAAATCCGCGTGATGATCGACTTTCTGGTCGAGATCACCAAGACGGGTGAAGGCGTGAAAGAGTGAGCCTTATGCCCTTTCTCCGGTAAGGTAGTCACAAAGTGTTACATCTGACAACCGAACGGTGGCGAGCCTGGCCGGGTCCCAAGCTGTAGAGTCCCCAAGAAGGGGCCTTACATAACCGTACCTTTGGAGAGATGAAAATGAAGAGCATGTTATTGACAGCCGCCGTGGCGGCTGCTTTTGCCTCATTGGCGCCGGTAGCGATGGCGCTAAGCGGGGATGCCCCAGTCGTCGCCCAGGCTCCTCAGCAGCGCGCGCAGGAAGGCTCTGCAGTTCAACGTCAGGCGTCTGCCCGCCGCTTCAGGACGCCAAGCGAGCGCGTCGAAGCGCGCCTCGCCTATGCCCGCACCGCGCTGAAGATTACCGACGCGCAGCAACCTCAATGGGAAAACTTTGCGAACGTGCTGCGGAAGCAAGCCCGGGCGATGGATCAGCGGTTTCAGGAGCGGCATGCACGGTCCGAAGCGGCGCGAGGCGGCCGTGGCGAAGGTGCGCAAGGAGCACGTCGGCCGGATGGGCGCAGCGTTACGGCGATCGACCGCCTCGAGCGCACGCAGCAACGCATGGCAGAGCGCTCGGCTCGTTTGAACGAAGTGCTCACCGCAGCCAAGCCGTTGTACGCCGCGCTCTCACCGGAGCAAAAGCAGATTGCGGATGGTATGCTCGCGCACCAGGGACGCGGCGGTCACGGGCAGCATGACCGCGGCATGAATCGCGGCCCGGCGGCGTAATCAACTAAAAAAAGAATCGGAGGAGCTTCCATGAAAGACGTCAACCTCTATCCCGCCGTAGCAGGCGGATGGATTTACGAGGTCTGGTTCGAGCAACGGCCTGTCGTGGTGGGGTGGTGCCACACGCGAGAGGCCGCGGAGCAGGAAGCCTCTCTGGTTTAGATTGACCATAGGAAGGAGAGTAACGGGGGTTCTCCCCGTTACCCCCTCCTTCTGCCTAGCTTATCTCATCACCGCATCACTTCGTCACTTCGTCACTTCTTCAGCGGGTCACTGCATTTCTATGCCTGACTCGGCGATGAGCTTTTTGTATCGCGGCACGTCGCGTTTCAGTTTTGCAGCGAACTCCTCAGGCGTGTTGGCGATCACCTCGTTGCCGCGCGCGAGCACGATATCCTGAATGTCCTTGCTGTTCAGTATGCGCACAGTTTCACGATGAATCTCGCGAACGTACTTGTCGGGAGTTCCGGCGGGAGCGAGCAGCCCGTGCCAGTTGCCGAATTCGTAGCCTTCAAGGCCTTGTTCCCTGATCGTTGGTACGTCCGGCATCAGGTTCGATCGCTTCGCCGTCGTCACTCCATAGATCTTCATGCGCCCGGCTCGTACCTGAGGCGCAACCACCGGCACAGACAGAAGCGCGACGTCGATCTCTCCCGCGATGATCGCCTGCTCGGTCGGGGAGCTCCCTTTGTAGGGAATGTTGTTGAGCTTGATCGCAGCAGCCTGCTTGAGCACCTCGGTCCCGACCGCACCATTCGCACCTGCAACACCAATGTTGATTCGACCCGGATCCTTCCGTGCAGCCGTAACGAGCTCCTTGAATGTCTGCGGCGCGAATCTTGTGCTTGCCACGAGCGCCGTGCCTGCCGATAGCAGCTGGGTGATAGGAACGAAATCCCTGATCGGATCGTAAGGCAGCTTCCTGTAGAGCCCGACGTTCATCACGAGCGTCCCGTTATTGCCGACGAGCAGCGTATTGCCGTCCGGCGGTGACTTCGCTGCGATTTCGCTTGCGAGAATGCCATTGACGCTCGGCCGATTGTCCACGATCACGTTGCGGCCAAGCGCTTCACTGAGTCTGTTGGTAACGAGCCTCGCTGCAAAATCAGACGGCCCGCCGGCCGGCGATGGTACCAGCAGCCGGATCGGGCGCTTTGGAGCGTCCTGCGCGTACAACGGCGCACAGGTGGCGACGCATCCGAGAATAGCGAGCGCAGTAGTTCGTATGCACTGCTGAAGCCGTGTCATGCGTTGCGGGCCGCACGGATTCCAGGTACGGCTTATGCGATCCGACGATCGGACCCTTAACCGACGGAGGGAATATGCCATCGAAGATATACGCCGAAATACCCTACGTGCTGCAAGGCATCGGCCCTCAGGACCCGGCATGAGGGGCCGTCGCGCGCGCATTGACGAGCCTGGCAAGCGCACTCGAAGCGGACTCGGCACGGATGGGACAGAGGCTGGACCAGCTTGAAGCCGAGGCCATAGAGCCCGAGTGGGCCGCGCCTTTCATTCCTCGGCGGCGGCAGCCGGCACCGAGATCTGTGTCTGCGTAACGATCGCAACCATGCGCCCGTCCTTGTTTTTTATCGTAGTCTGCCACACCGAGGTCGTGCGTCCGACGTGCAGCGGCACGCTGACGGCCAGCAGCGTTGGGCCCTGCCCGGCCGCGAAGAAATTCGTCTTCGATTCGATCGTTCCGCCGCGATAACCCGGTGGACGATTGGCCACTGCGCCCACCGCACCGAGGGCATCGGCAAATGCCATGATTGCACCCCCATTGACGCGCCCATTCCAGTTGCAATGGAGCCGGGTGATGTGCATTTCTCCCGTCACTTTCTTGCGCGTGAGCGACGTCACCCGCATGCCGAGTGCCTGCGGCATACCGCCTTTGAGCACTGGATTTGTCTCGAGCGACAGATTGGCGGGATCCGCTTTCAAACGCTGCTTTTTGGTTTTGGTTGTTTTCATTTCGCGTAATCTGGCGCAGGCCATGCGCCGGGTACTCTTCAGTTACATGGGTTGAGCACGTATGTTACTTAAACCCAAATAACCGTGCAGGCGTATCCCACAGCACTTTCTGCCGGTCCTCCGGATCTGGCAGCCAGCGCTCCAGACAGCCGTAAACGGGACCATAGTCCATGCGTTCATCCATGCGCACCCACGGCCAATCGGATCCCCAGACGCAGCGGTCGAGCGTAAACGCATCGATCGCCGCGTGGATGAATGGGTCGGTATCGCGATAGGGCGGACCTTCTAGCGAGGACCTGAAGGGCCCGGACAACTTGATCACGTGCTTTCCTTCGCGCCCGAATTCGAGCAGCGCCTGGTATCCGCGTCCTTGCACACCCTGCCTCAGATCGGGGCGGCCAAAATGATCGAACATCACGCGCACACCGGCTTTGCGAAGTCGTGGCGCTGCTTCGATGAGCTCGTCCTTCTGGCTGTGGATTTGAATGAACCAGTCGAGCGCTTTCACCTTCTCGAGCAGCCTGTCGGCACCGGGTTCGGTGAGCGGCCGCAGGCCGTGATTCATGATGTTCACGCGGATACCGACAACACCGCCGTCGGCAAGCGATTGCAGATCACGGTCGGACACATCTGCCTTCACGAGCGCAATGCCTTTGAAGCGGCCACCGTGGCGAGCAATCACCTCGAGCATGCACCGGTTGTCGGAACCATACGGACCAGCACCAACGAGCAAACCGTTCGTGAGACCGTGCGCGTCGAGCACTGCGGCGAACCGCTCCGCGGTGCCAAGCTGCGTGGGGTGCGGCGTGTACTCGCGATCAGCCGCAAACGGATACTTCGGGCAGAACACATGTGCGTGAGAATCGACGCGGCGTACCGTCATCTAAGCTTCCTGAAGCTGAACCACAAAGGACACGAAGGAATTCAAATTAGCGATTCGACTGCGAGCGCCCATGCAGGGTCGACGCGTCGACATCAGTTACATCTGAGTGCTTGCTGTCTGCTTCCTTCGCCCACGAGTCCGGCTCACGAATCACGAATCACGGCATTAACGCAAGTAAGCCTCTGCCGCATACCGCCTCATCATCCGATGACTGTTGAAATAACATGCGATCTTGCTGATCGCCTGCTTCATCATCCAGATCCAGTGCGTTCGATCCTCGTAGTACAAAGGCAGCACGATCTGCTCCAGCTTGTCGTAGAGCGGCCCTGCGTCCGTGCCGTCTTCGATGGACCAGCCGGTGACGCCTTCGATGCAGCCTTCGACCCACCAGCCGTCGAGCATGCTGAGGTTCAGCAGACCATTCACCGCCGCTTTCATGCCGCTCGTGCCTGATGCTTCGAGCGGAGGCAGAGGATTGTTCAGCCACACGTCGGCGCCTGCAACCAAAACCTGAGCGATCGCCATATCGTAGTTCACGAGAAAGGCGACCGGGACCTTGCCCGAAAGCTCACGCATCGCCTTGTATATCACTTGCAGACTTTCTTTCCCGGCATTGTCGGCAGGGTGCGCTTTCCCCGAGAACACAAGCTGAAAAGGATATTTCTCAGCGATCGCCGCGAGCCGCTGAAGATCCCTGAAGAGCAGATCGGGACGCTTGTATCCGGTCATGCGTCGCGCGAACCCGATCACAGGCACTCTCGGATCGAGCTCGACTCCGGTGTGCTGCCGCACCAGAGCGCACAAGTCTGTCTTTGCTTTCTCGTGCGCGCTCCAGAGCTCGGCGTCGGGGAGATGGTCTGCGCGCACCAGTACTTCAGGCTCGTGCATCCATTGCGGATAGTGTGCGTGATACAGCGCAGCGAATGCGGGATGGGCCCAGGTGCCGACGTGCACACCGTTCGTCACGGCACGAACATCGAAGCCGGGAAACATGGCACGTGCAGTGATCGCGTGCCGCTGCGCCACACCGTTAACGTAACCGCTCAGGTTGAGCGCGAGCCGCGTCATGTTGAGACGATCAGGCCCACCGAATAATTTCAACGCCTCAAGCGGAAGGAGATCGGTACCGATACGGGCGACGAGCTCATACGAAAAGCGATCGTGACCCGCCTCGACCGGCGTATGCGTCGTGAACACACACAGATCGCGTACGCGATCGGCGTCGTACGACCACTCTGCCTTGTCGCTCTGACGGCGCCTGCGGGGGAATCGCTTGAGCAACTCGACGGTCGCAAAAGCCGCGTGCCCTTCATTGAGATGGTACGTTCGGATATCGAACCCAAGCGCTTCGAGTATTCGAACACCGCCAACGCCCAGCAGCAACTCCTGCTTGAGCCGATACTCCTCGTTTCCGCCGTAGAGATAATGTGTCAGATCGCGGTCTCTGGCATCGTTCTGTTCGAGATCCGTATCGAGAAGCAGCACGGGCACGGCATAACCGACGTCCGACTTGTGCACGTACAGCCATGGGCGCACCCATACGTCGCGCCCTTCAATCTGGACGCCGATCATCGCTGCGAGCGGCTGAGCCCAGCGATTGATATCCCACGGATCCGGATGCTCGATCTGACGACCCTCGGCGTCGATCTCCTGCCGGAAGTAGCCCGCACGGCTCAGCAGCGTCACGAACACGATGGGCAGCTCGAGATCCGCACACGATCGGACGGTGTCGCCTGCGAGCACACCCAGACCGCCGGCGTAGGTGTGTACCTCGACCCGCAGCGCGAGCTCCATCGTGAAGTACGAGATATTGGTCTGCGGAAGAAAAGCGCCCAGTTCGTTCATCTTGTACGGCCGTTCTCGACTGTCCAAATCAGCTGGCGAGTATATACGACGCCATACCAGCTCTTGCTGCGCCTAAACAGCATCGGTGCGCACCGCCTTGAAACTGCAGGACGCGTGCAAACTGCAGGCCCGGATCGATGAGTCCCGCGGACATTACAATCGCGCAACGGAGGATCAAATGGAATTCTGGAGCGACACGAATAACAGCGGCCTGGATGCGGCGCAGGACAATCTTGCGGAATCCGGCGTGACCGACGGCTTGCCGGTGATTCCGCCAACGCGTGAGCGCGTGGAGACGATGCTGCGCGCGGCCCAAGTCGACGGGGACGAGACAGTGGCGGTGCTACCGCCGGCTTACGCGGAAGTGACGTGGCGCGATATTGCCATCAACTGCGTTCTTGCCGGATGCAAACCGCGCTATTTGCCCGTCGTCGGCGCTGCGGTCAGCGCAATGGCAGCTCCGGAGTTCAATCTGCTCGGCATCGCGACGACCACGGGTTCGGCGACAACGTGTGTCATCGTCAACGGGCCGATCGTGCGCGCGCTCGACATGAACTGCACGACGAACGCGTTCGGCCCCGGCAACCGTGCGAATGCGACGATCGGTCGTGCGGTGCGGCTCACGCTGCAAAATGCGGGCGGCGCGCGTTCAGGCGAAACGGATATGGCCACGCTCGGCCAGCCCGGAAAGTACGCTTTCTGCTTTGCAGAGAACGAAACCGAGAGCCCGTGGCCAGCGCTGCACGTGGAACGCGGTTTCGATCGCGACGCGAGTGTCGTGACAGTGGTGGGCGTATCCGGGACGATCGAAATCGTGGATTCGGAAAGCAACACGGCTGCGGAACTCGCGCAAACGTTTGCTCAATCGATGCTCATCGCCGGCAATGTCGGCAGTGCGGGATTGCTCGGCGGCGGCGAACCGCTCGTCGTCGTACCGCCTGAACACGCGCATGTGTACGCGCTGAATGGTGGCAGCAAAGCAGCGGCAAAAGCGCTCATCTACGAGCGCGCGCTGCTCGCAATCGATCGGCTTTCGCCGCCGCTACGCGCGCGCGCTGTGGCGGGTGGCGCCGCATCGGATGGCTATCTGCGCATCGCAAAAAGCGCGAATGACGTGATGATCGTTGTCGCCGGCGGCGTCGGGCGCAAAGCCGCTTACGTCCCGACCTGGAGCGGAACGACCAAAGCGGTGAGCCGGCAGATTTCATGAACGCAACACGTGACGAAATTCCATGCCCGTCCCGGCTGCCGCCTGAAGAGGAAGAGCGTTGCGATCAGTAGATCGCCGAAGGAAGAGAGGTTACGGAGAGGAACCTGGGTTCCTCTCTGTTCGTTTCATCGCCGGATGGGAGTCCCGGAGGGACTCTCATCATTGTCGTTCAATGCCCGCCTCCGCAATCAACTTCCGATAACGCTCGATCTCGCTCCGTATGTGGCTTCCAAACTCTTCCGGAGTCGAGCCGACGATCTCGTTCGCGCCTTCATCAACCAGCGCGCGCCGCACGTCAGGCATTGCGAGAACTCTGACGACGTCCTGCTGAATCCTGCGAACGATATCCTTCGGCGTTCCTGCCGGAACGACGATCGCCTGCCATGCATCGAAGCGATAGCCCGGCACTCCGCTCTCAGCGAGAGTCGGCACGTTGGGCAGCGACGGCGAACGCTTCGGGAGGCTCACCGCCAGCGCACGCACGCGGCCCGACTTGATCAACGGAATCGACGTGATCATCGTGTCGAACATCAGCTGCACTTCGCCGGAGAGCAACGCAGTCAGCGCAGGCGCACTGCCTTTGTACGGAATGGCGTTCATCTTGACGCCAGTCATGAGACGGAAGAGCTCGCCCGCAAGATGATTGGACCCACCGGTTCCGGAAGTACCGTAAGCGAGATCGCCCGGGCGGGTGCGCGCAAGCGCAACAAGCTCGGGCGTGCGCTTCACAGGCAGCGCAGGATGTACCACCAGCACGTAGCCGTAGCGCGTCATCTGCGTGACTGGATCGAAATCGTTGACCGCGTCATATGGTAACTTCATATAGAACGCCGGATTGATCGCGAGGCTGCCTTGAACGCCCAGCAGCCACGTGTAACCGTCAGGTTTCGCCTTCGCGACGAAGTCAGTGCCGATGATGGTGTTCGCCCCGCCGCGGTTGTCGATGATGACCTGGCCACCCCACACATCCGACAGTTTCGCTGCGACAGTGCGCGCTACGATGTCACCTGCGCCGCCGGGGGCGAGCGGAACGACGAAGCGTACCGGGCGCGTGGGGTAGGACTGGGCGATTGCAATCGCACTGAACGCGGCGCCTGACATGATAATAGCCGTGCACCAAAGCCGAACCAAATTCAATGGTCCTCGGGTTCTTCGTGGCTTACGTTTGCGGCCTAGCGTCAGACGCAGCTTATCGAGCGAGGTCGGCAGTGACTGCCGCCGCGGCTATGGCCGCTTCGCCTGTTGCCGCCGTCAGCTCGCCCGAAAAGCCGGAGCGCAGGGCACCGATCGCGAAAATCGATGGCTCCGCCGTGCGCATGCGCTCATCGGTGATGACCCGACCGCTGTCGTCACGCCGGATCGCGGTCGGCAGGAATTCAGTGTTCGGCAACACGCCGATGAAGGGAAAGACGCCCGCGCACGAAACATCCGTGCGTTCGCCGGTCTTGGAGTTGCGCAAGCGCACGCCGCTCACCGTGCCGTTGCCCAGCACCGCGTCGATTTCGGAATCCCAGATGAATTTGACGTTCGCCGCCCCCGCTGCGCGTTCGACATACACCTGCTTCGCGCATAGCCGCGTTCGCACGACGATTGTGACGCTCCGACATAAGGGCGCGAGCACGAGCGCTTCCTGCAGCGCCGAGTCACCACCCCCAACCACCACGACGTCCTGCCCTTTGAAGAAGTAGCCGTCGCAGTGCGCGCACTGTGAAACGCCTTTGCCGCGCAATGCATCAGCACCGGGGACATCGAGTGGCCGCAGGCGCGCGCCCGCCGCCGCGATGACTCTGCGGGTGCGCAGTGTCCGCTTCTCAGTCTTTACGAGCAGCAGATCCTGCGAGCGCTTGATTTCGACGGCAGCCTCATGACTGACTTCGACTGCATTGTTTTCGAGCTTTTCGCTCATCGCGATCGCGAGCCCGACACCGGAAACTTCTCCCGTGGCGGGCCAGTCATCCAGCGTATTCACAGTCGCCACCTGCCCGCCGAGCATGCCCTCGGACTCGAGCACGGCGGTGGGCAGGCCCCGTCTAGCCGCATACCACGCGGCAGTCAGTCCGCCGATGCCGCCGCCGACCACCACGACGTCCCAAATATCTCGTCTACGACGCAGTGACATGCTCGGCTTTCTTTTGTGTCTGCTTGCCCGGCGCGCGACGCGGCTTATCGATTTTCTTCGCTACCGGGTAGCCCAGCACACCGTTGTGCGCGAACACATAAGCGCTGTTACGCGCGGGATCGCCGGTGACGACTATCATGTAATCATCGGGATCCCACACGAGCGGCACCATCCGGTTCGGGTCACTCCCTTCGAAGAAGACCTTGGGAACACGGCCGAGCCGCACTTCCTCTTCGAGACTCCATGTGGGCTTCATCGTCCAATCCCGCAGGATGCGCTCGTACTGGTGCGCCGGCAGACGCGCGTGATCGTACAGGTAACGCTTCAAGTCCTGCTTGCTCCAGCCCCAGCCCGCGATCGTGCGCGCGATGATCGGGCCCAGAAGTATGAGCGGCCGCAACGTGCCCATGCCCTGTCCGACCGTAAACATGATCTGCCACGAGTATTGCCTGACCACGCCGTCGGCGAGGTACGGCATCATTTCCTCGGGCGTGCTGCCGGAAAGTGAAGAGATGTGATTGCCGCCGGTGAAGCGCGAAATGGTCACCGTGTTATCGCCTGCCGCATAGCCCATGTCGACGCTGTTCGGTTCCCAACCGAGCTCCTTCACGACATCTTCGTTCTCGGCGACGACGACGCGCCACGTGTTTCCGAATGTCGCCTTGTCGTTCTTGTGCGGCAGGAACCCTGCGACGTTGCGCAGGTACAACCGCCAGAAGCGGCCCACCGATGTGTTCGGCAGGAATCCATCGCGCATCACGCCCTGCGTGTAATTGAAGCCGAGCTCCTTGATGATCGGCCCGTTCAGGACGATCAACGTTTCGCCGCCCGGCGTGTTGCCGCTGTGCTCCACGCCGTAATACGGATCGGCCATTGCTTCGACGAGCGCAATCAGCACCGGCATGTATTCGGGACGGCAACCGGCCATCACGCCGTTGACCGCAATGCTCCAGATCGTCGCAGCACGGTTGTCGGGCAGGACGATGCCGAGCACTTCATCTGAATCGCGATCGGTGCACCTCAGGAATTGCTCGACGCGCTCGCGCGTCGGCGGCACGATCGGCAGCCCATCCGAAAGCTCATGCTCGTAGAAATAGCGATTCACCTCATCGAAGCCGCCCCGGAATATGATGTCGCGCGCGCCGGGCTCTTTTTCCTCGCTCGCCTTGGCCGGCTCGCCCAGGAGGTTCTTGACCACGTTGTCCATCGTTACGCCGAGGATATTGCGGCGCAGCTCGTCCTTGCTCTGAACACCGGTGTGACCGGGAACCATGGCAACCGGGATGTTGGGCATGCCGAGACCGACCGACGTGCTCGCCGCAAGCCCAAGAAAACCTTCACAGACCAGCGTCGATGAGGGTATCCCCGCTTCTTCCGCTGCTGCACTCGCCCGCAACACGGCGGGCGTGCAGCTTCCTCAACATCCCATGCCTGAGATGGAGGCGTCGATCTTCAGCTCCCTGAAGCGGCGGGCGATCGATGCCACGACTTCTCGCTCGTCACCTCCGTGCGTGTTACCGAATTCCTTGTAGCTCACCCACCGGATGTTCGGATAGCGCTCCCGGAGACCTTCTTCCAGCAGCGCATACACTTCGTCGCCCCGAAAAACGTAATCCCACATCTGGGCGATCGTTTTTCCTTCGAGCGTATCGAGCCGCTTCGCGAGCGGCTTCAGCTGAACCTGTCGGGGGCTGCGCGGCCATACCGCTTCGTAGTATCCGTCCGTGCTCGCGTTTGCCATGATGTGAACTCCTGATCGACACTGCGGAATTGAAGAGAATAACGCAGGTGCCCGGCGCGCGCCTAGAAACCGCCGTCGTGCTAACCTCGACCACGCGTAGCAGGCGTTCACGCCTGCAGTCTGGCTCAGTATTTCGGGAGGAAGACATGATACTGCTCCGCCACGCGGCGTTACTGTATTTGATTGCGATCTCGATGCCGGTATTTGCTCAGCAATACCCATCGCGGCCCATCCGCATACTCATTCCATTCACCGCGGGCAGCGCCGCCGACATCATTGCGCGCGCCATGGAGCCGCAGCTTCGCGAGAAGCTCGGGCAGGCCGTCGTGATCGACAACCGTGGAGGTGCAGGCGGCAATATCGCGGCAGACCTGACCGCGAAGAGCGCACCCGATGGCTACACGCTCATGATGGGAACGATCGGGACACACGCCATCAACTACAGCCTGTACTCCAAGCTTCCCTATCATCCGGTGCGGGACTTCACGCCGATCGCGCTCGTCGGGGATAGTCCTAACGTGCTCGTGACTTCGCCTCGCGTGCAGGCCAACACGGTGAAGGAATTCATCGCGCTCGCGAAAGCGAAGCCCGGGCAGCTCAATTACGGCAGCTCCGGCGCAGGCACGTCCGTCCACTTGTCCGGTGAGCTCTTCAACAGCATGGCCGGCGTCAAAACCGTTCATGTGCCATTCAAAGGCGCGAGCGAAGCGCTCAGCGCTCTGATCGGCGGTCAGATCGACTTCATGTTCGCGAGCCTTTCTTCCGCCATCCCGCAAGTGAAAGCAGGCAAGCTGAAAGCCTTCGCGGTGACTGGCGCACAGCGTTCGCCGTCTGTGCCCGATCTGCCCACCATGGGGGAAGCAGCACTTCCGGGCTTCGCTGCTGCGGCGTGGTACGGCATTCTCGGTCCGGCCAGCATTCCACCGCCGGTCGTCGGCATCCTGAGCAAGGCCTCGCTGTCTGCGCTCGCGACAAAGGAAGTGCAGGACCGTCTGTTCGCCTCAGGTGTAGAAGTTCGGCCGGGAACGCCTGAAGAGTTCTCGCGCCTGATCAAATCCGAAATGGAGAAGTGGGCGAAGGTTGTGAAGGCATCCGGCGCGAAGGCTGACTGAAGCGCCCCTGCAAGGGCGCGTGGGGATGTTATTAGCCCCTCCCCCTACCCCTCCCCAACGCCAAGGAGGGGAGTAACCGACGCATCTACGTGTGCATGAGGTAAACCTCAGTCGGTTAAGATCCTCTAAAGTACGCGGCAAACAAAAAGGAGGAGACAGTGCCCTCGGCGCCCACGATCGACATCCACGCCCACTACTTTCCCGAATCCTACATCGAGCTGATTGCGAAGCATGGCCATCGCGTCGGCGCTACGGTGACGAGCGATCCGCAAGGGCGCAGATTCATACAAGTCGGTCTGCTCCTGCGCACGGGTCCCATCACACCGCTCTTCATCGATATCGATGCAAGGCTCAAAGAGATGGATCGCCAGGGCGTGAAGATCCACGCTCTATCGCTGACACAGCCGATGGTGTACTGGGCTGACGACGATCTCGGTATGCAGCTGTGTGTCGCATTCAATGACGCGATCTGTGCCGCACACAGGCAGCATCCCGACCGCCTGATCGGATTTGCCTGCCTGCCGATGCAGAATCCGAAGCTTGCGCTCGAGGAGCTCGATCGCGCAGCAAAGCTTCCCGGTATTCACGGCATCTACATGGCGACCTCCGTTCGCGACCGCGAGCTGTCCGATCCCAGTTTCTTTCCGGTCTATGAGCGCATGGCCGATCTTGGGCTTCCGCTGTTTCTTCATCCGATGATGATCAACAATGAACGGATGAAGCAGTTCTATCTCATCAATCTCTGCGGCAATCCCTTCGAAACCGCTCTCGCGGCATCGCACCTGATCTACGGCGGAGTGCTCGACGCTTTCCCGAAACTGGAGATCTGCCTTCCGCATGCAGGCGGAGCCCTGCCGATCCTGCGCGGGCGTCTCGACCGGGGTTTCCATACACGCAACGAGTGCAAGACGATTCCCCGTCCACCGAGCGAATATCTCAAGCGATTCACGTACGATACGATCAGCTACGATGAAGAAATTCTGCAGGACCTCGTCGATCTGGTCGGCGCCGATCGCATCATGATGGGCAGCGACTACTGCTTCGACATCGCGTACGAAGAGCCGGTGAAGATCGTGACCGGGATGAGAACGCTTACCGAAGGCCAGAAGCAGCAGATACTTGGTGCAAACGCGATACGACTGCTCAAGTTGTGATGAGACGCGCCGCCTCAACCGTGCGCGCTAACGCTGTGCCCGGCTGCCTTCACTGCTAACGCCAGCTTCCTGAGTCTCACGATTGCGTGTCGCGATTTGTTCTCGAATCGCGATGCAGCTGAGATCATCGCGAGACAGTCCTGGCAGAGACTGGCACTCACGAGAAACGCAACCAGGCGTTACCGATTGCACTCTCTTGCCGGTTGCGCACGCTACCGGCGCCATCCATTACAACAGGAGCTCGTCATGATCAGGATACTGACTATCGCAGCCAGTTTCGCAATTGCACTTTCTACCGCAGCGTGCAGTGACATGCGCACGTTGGACAGCGGAGATGCAACCGGTACAACCAGCAGCGCAGGTTCGAGCGGATATGGCTACTCGACCGACCAGTCCGCATCGATGCAGGATCCAGCCGGAAGCGCGAATAGCGGCACCGGATCCGTGAGCGTTGGAACACAAGGCGAACGCGAAGCCGTGTCGAGCGGCGAAGGCATGGACTGAGCATTACCCTGTACCGCCCACCGTAGTCTTCGGACTAGAAGTTTGTTTGTATGCGGCGCCTGCGGGCGCCGCTTTTTTATCGGTGCGCACTTTCCGGATACAGAAGCACAAGGACGGGGAAGAACGCTGCAGGGCCGCTCTTGTAGGCTCGAGTGGCATTGCGCTGTCCCGCGCGCGATGTCGATCCGCTGGGAAAGGACATTGCAATGAGAGTGCGCACAAGCTGGACGATCAGCAGTTCGGCTGGTGTATTGACGCTCCTGCTTGCAGCGATGATGTGCGGATGCGCGAGCTTTCGGCAATCAGAAATCCGCGAAACGGAGGACCTGCTTGCGGCCGCAGGCTTTACGATGAAGCGTGCGGACTCGGCCGAAAAAACTACGGAAGCAGGGAACCTACCGCCGCACAAGTTCGTCGTTATTCACCGTAACGGCGCGCCTTACTACATCTATGCGGACCCCGAGGTATGCCAGTGCATCTGGGTCGGCGATCAGCAGCAGTACTCCCGGTTTCAGCAACTGCGTCTGCAGAAGCAGATCGCGGACGAGCAGTTGATGACGGCACAGGCGCTCCGCGATGCGGCTTTCCGCTGGGAGCTCTGGGACCCCTGGCCCTGGTTTTGAAACGGAGACAACCGTGAACTCGTATAGTGCTTGCACCATCGCGTTGGCAATTGCATTTGCGTTTGCCGGCTGTGAAACGCCGCCCCCCCAGGAAGGTATCGGCGCCGCAACGGGGGCGGTTCTTGGCGGAGTGCTCGGCGCTCAGGTTGGGGGCGGCAGCGGACGCACTGCTGCAACCATAGCTGGAACAATGCTCGGCGCATTCCTCGGCAGCTCGGTCGGAAGGACGATGGATACGGTGGACCAGTTGAAGACCGCTTCAGCGCTGGAGACCAGCAGGTCGGGAACGCCGACGACATGGCGCAACCCGGATACCGGAAACGTGTACACGGTTACTCCAACGCGAACCTATGACAGCGCGTCCGGTCCGTGCCGCAATTTCGAGACCGTTGCGGAAATCGGGGGACGCAATGAAGTCGTCCGTGGCACAGCGTGCCGCCAGCCGGATGGCACCTGGCGCACGGCTTGAGTCGAGTGCAGATTCCGGGAAAGTCTGATGTTCAAGAACATCCTGCTTCCCACGGACGGTTCAGCGCATCATGTCGCATGTACCCAATCCCACAGCCGCCCTGCCCGATCGATGATCGCCTCGAGATCTTCCGCGAGCACATGACGCGCGGCAATAAGTTTGCGTGTCGTCTCGCGCACGCGCTCGAGGTACGCTGCTCGTGACAGATAGCGCTCCGCAATCGACAGGCGCGGATCACCGGTGCGCTCACGGGCAGCTCGGGTGAGCTGGAACGGCGACGTCGAGCCCATCATCGACATGAGGTCGCCTGGCGCACCCTGATCGGGATGACGCGGATTCCATCCGGTGTACGTTGAAAGCGGCGCCGCCAGCTCCGGAGGCCGTATGCCCGCGAGCTCGTTCCCATCCGCGTCGATGCTCGACACGTAACTTCGGTAGGGCGCGCCCGGTGCAGGCGGATATGCAGCGATTCCTCGATCGATGTCTGGACCGAAATCGAGGCGCACCGGCCGCTCGACGCGGTCCGGAAAGCGCATTGCGGGCAGCGCTCGAAAGAAGGCGCCGAGAGACTCGGCTTCGACAGCAGTCCCTTCTGCGATCCGTGGAAACGCGCTCGGAGGCGGCTCGACGCTATCGCTCACCCAGCGGTCAAGATTGACAAGCGCCGCGCGGAGCAGCGGCGCGTAGTCGACGACGTTGAAACGATGATAGCCCCGGCTGCCGGTGTTCGGATCAGCCGAAAGTGGCGGCAGCGCGCCGGGTGTGTGCTGCGTTCCCGCAAACAGATACGTCCGCACGAAGTCCGCTGGTTCCGCGTCGCTGCGCCCGTCCGAGTCCGTGTGGATGAGCGAACCGTCGCCGCGCCAGTACTCGGCGGCCGTATTGGTCGCGAGAATGCGCGGAACGCGTCCACGCTGTCGCAGGCGCTTGAACACGCCCTCATCATTGTGTGGAGGAAGACTGCCCACTGATTCGATTGCATTCAGGGAAGGCTGGCCGAGCCGCAGGTTGAATTCGCCCCGGCGGCCGCCAGCGACGTGCGGCATCACGCCATCGAACACGATTCTTCCCTGCTCGTCCTCATCGAGGCCGAGGAACAGCATTTGACGCAGGAAGCGCCCGCTCTGCGAGACACCGAACAGATACGCACGCTGAAGCGCGTCGGCGCACGGGTTACCGCTCGCAGCAGATCCCCAGCGCAGCCATGCCGCCGTGTCGCGCACTGCGAGAAAACCCAGGCCCACGAGCTGCGGATTGGCCGAGCGATAGACCGCGTGGTAAATAGATCCAGGCTTGAAGCCGCCGATCAAGGTGATGTGGCCGGGATCGGAAAATCGCCAGGCCGTCCGCGGAACCTCGACTGCTGCAGCGCCTGCGTGCTCCCGCACAGTGAGCCTCGCGTGTGGGTCGTCGAGATCGACTGTCGCATTCGGCACGTGATAGCGGTCGGCGAGCGGCAACGTATCCACCCGAGTATTCGGTCTGAGCTCGCAGCGTATGAACCCAGTAACGCCGATCGCGCGCGGCACGTCGAGCGCCATCAAACCATCCACGCGCGGCACGTCAGGTTGCCAGCCGATCCAGGCTACCGTGTAGCCCTGGCGCATCAGAAAACCGTTGCCGAAATCTGCCGGTGTCTTCGGATCGGGAACGCGTTGCGTGCTGTTGAACATGCCGAGCGCGACTTTGCGCCCGCGGTTTGGTACGTCCAGAAGCAAGCGGCCGTTGCCCTTGCGTGCATCAGCGGGCTTCAAAAGATGAAAGTCGGCGGAGAACTCGACGCGACCGTTCAAGTTCTTCTGGACAGCGTCTATGTCCGTAATCTGCCGATGCAGCGGATGATCCGGATCGATGGCGAAGTGCATCGTGCCGGCGATCTTTTCATACGCACCGGCATCGCTAAAAGGCTTTCCGTCGAGAACCGCTGTGCGTACGTGGATATCGAGACGCGTTTCCATGTTGCTGCGCTCCTACTGAAGAGTTGCACAAGTGTCCCCGCCACATGCGTGCGCGGTCATTACCTAATGATTCTATCGGTAGATTGCGTGGCGCCCCAAGCGCTAATCGCATCGTCAGAAAAGCTCAGCGGCGGGTCCCGCGGTATACTTGCCACTCATTCAGAATGGCTTAGCATGGCCCCATGCAGCCGGATCGCGTGCGCGTTCCATGGATGCACAACAGGAGATCCTTATTCATGAAATCTGTGTTTGCCGCGTTGGTCATGCTCGGCTTGCTCTCACCGACTTTTTCGCAGGGTGCCACAATGTCCGAAACGACGACGACTGCCTCGGGTCTGAAATACGAGGATATCAAGCAAGGTGACGGCGACGTCGCGACTACAGGTAAAACAGTGTCCGTGCATTACACCGGCTGGCTGACTGACGGCAAGAAATTCGACTCGAGCAAGGACCGTGGACAACCTTTCGAATTCCCTCTGGGCGGCGGCAGAGTCATAAAGGGATGGGACGAAGGCGTTCAGGGCATGAAGGTGGGTGGGACGCGCAAGCTTACGATTCCCCCGGAGCTCGGATACGGCAGCCGCGGCGCGGGTGGCGTTATTCCTCCGGGCGCGACATTAGTTTTCGAAGTCGAATTGCTCAAAGTCAGGTAATTCCAGCGCCTGCAAAGATCTGCTTCGCCGCACCGATGCCGTTGAGCGCCGCCGGAAATCCGGCATATACCGCCATCTGCTGAATCACTTCGACGATCTCTTCGCGGGATGCGCCGGTATTCAGCGCGGCGCTCAGGTGTACTTTTAATTGCGGCTGCGCGGTCCCGAGCGCAGTCAGCATGCCGACGGTACAAAGCTCTTTGATCCGATCACTCAGGATCGGCCTCGAGATGATATCGCCGTATGAGAATTCGATGACGAAGCGAGCAAGGTCTGGCGCGATGTCGCGAAGATTGCGTATCACCTCCGCGCCTGCACCGCCGCTGACGGCCTCGAGCGTGCGCATTCCGCGAGCGTAACGCTCATCGCTCTCTTCGATGTGTACGCCAGTGAGGTTGATTCCGCGCTGCCGGAATACATCGTTCGCCGCGAAGACACCGTTGAGCGCGGCCGGGAAGCCTGCGTAAACGGTGCCTAACAAGATCACCTCGACGATTTCGGCAGGCGAACAGCCGACATTGAGCGCACCGTTGATGTGAAACCGAAGTTGCGGCTGCGCGCGCGCCATCGCGGCCAGCGCCGCCACTGTTGCAAGCTGACGCGTCTTCAGATCGAGCGCGGGTCTCGACATCACGTCGCCATAAGCGAACTCGACCGTGAATCTAACGAGGTCAGGGGCGACCTCGCTCAGCGTTTCCAGTGGCTGAGCGTAATCGGGGCCGCCGATCTGTTTAAGCACGTCGATCCCGGTTTCAAAACGAGTGCGGTCCTGCATGTTGGTTCCGGCTGAGATGTTTCAGTTGCAACGCCTGTGCAGATTAGCGGGTTCGATCGCGTGCGTCGATGTCGGCTTCGGCCGCAACAACCCGCGCGGGCGCGTCTCTTGAGATCCAGGATCACAGTCCCCATCTTCCGACGATGAGTACTCCCTCACCTTCATCCTTTCTGGAACATCTTCCAGTGATTGCGCTCCTCGGCGATGCAATGCAGGAGCCGTCAGCGCGAAGCTCGGCACCTGCCGGTGACGACGATCTGCTCGACGCCTATTCACGTGCGGTCGCGGGAACCGCCGAGCAGGTGAGTCCTTCCGTCGTGTTCATCGAGGTAACCCGGAAGACGACCCGAGACAGTGGGCACGAGATCAAGGGCTCCGGCTCCGGGTTCATCTTCACACCCGACGGACTGATCGTCACCAACAGTCATGTCGTCAACGGCGCGGCGAGCGTCACGGTTGCGCTCGAAGACGGCCGGACTTTCGCGGCCGGGTTGATCGGAGATGACCCCGACACCGATATCGCAGTACTGCGCATCGATGCAGACAAGCTGCCGGCGGTCACACTGGGTCAGTCCAAGCAAGTACGAGTCGGACAACTCGTCATTGCAATCGGCAATCCATTCGGGTTTCAGTGCACGGTCACCGCGGGTGTGGTCTCTGCGCTGGGCCGCTCTTTGCGGGCAACGACCGGTCGCCTGATGGACGACGTCATCCAAACCGATGCGGCGTTGAATCCGGGAAATTCGGGCGGACCCTTGCTTAACTCGAGAGCGGAAGTGATCGGCGTGAACACCGCGATCATTGGCGGCGCTCAGGGGATTTGCTTCGCTACCGCGATCGATAGCGCGAAAGTCACGGTGATCGAGCTGCTCCGGCACGGCCGCGTGCGCCGCGCACGTCTTGGCATCTCGGGCGAGAACACGCCGCTGTCACGGCGCGTCGTCCGCCATTTTGCGTTGCCGACGTCAGCTGCGTTGCGCGTCACCGCACTCGAGCCCGCCGGTGCGGCAGAAGCAGCGGGTGTCCAGCCCGGAGACCTTGTGATCGGTCTGGACGGCACGCCGGTGTCGGGCTTCGACGATATACACCGGTTGCTTTCAGAAGAGCGTGTCGGGAAACCACTCGACCTCGCCCTGCTCCGGCGCGGACGCCGCCTATCAGTGAACGTCACGCCACACGAGCGCTCGTAATTGCGCCTCGACGTGCCCGGCTTAGGCGGCTGACGTACGGAGCGATCCGAAGCCTATTCGTACCGCTCCTGCTGATCGGACATTTTGTCCAGCCGGCGAGTCGCTCCTCTGCCACTCGGGACAGCGACCAGATGTTTCCCGCCGACGATCACTTCACGCGGCATATCGTCGCTCGCACACTTGAAGGGTTTGCCGTACTTCTGGGCGGCCTCCGCCAGGCGCGCCTGCCGCCAATCATCCGACTTGCGAGCCGGCGTGCGCTTGCCGGCATCGGGCGCATCGTGCAACGTGCGGGTGACCTGCAAAATCTGCGCAACTCGTCTGAAAATATTCATCGTCCCCTTTGACAGCAAAAAGTTGCAGAGGCCGTTGTACCAGATAATCGAAGTTGCGTACATACTTTGGTGGCGCATGAAGCGCTCTGGAGAAACGCGCTGCGCGTGGCGACGAGTTTAATTGCGTCAGAGCGGTTCCCTATTCCTGTCGAATTCCGCTTTCCTTCACGACGCGCTTCCAGCGCTCGACCTCGGCCGCGATGTTCCTGCGGAACTGCTCGGGTGTGACCGGCGCAGGCTGGAGCCCGCTCGTCGTAAGCCGCTCGCGCACGTCCGGCGATGCTATCGCGCGCGAGAGTTCCTCATGCAATCGCTTGATGATCGGCTGCGGTGTGCCGCCGACACTTAGAACGCCGTACCAGTTGCTGACGAGCACGTCGCTCACACCGCTCTCCGCGAAGGTGGGCACGTCCGGCAGCAACGGGCTGCGCTTGGCAGAAGCCGCGGCAAGGATTCGCAGGCGGCCCGACTTGACGAGAGGCAGCGCTGCCGGAGCGGTCGTCATGGTGGACTGTATGTGACCGGCGACGACATCGGCAAGGACGGCACCGCCTCCTTTGTACGGCACGTGGATCATGTCGATGCCCGCGCGCAACCGGAACAGCTCACCCGAGAAGTGCGTTCCGCTTCCCGCGCCGGACGATCCGAGACTGAACTTCCCGGGTTGCGCTTTCGCTGCAGCGATGAAGTCCTTCAGGCTGGTGGCATACGGCAAGTTCGGATTCACCGCCAGAATGTAAGGGGTGTCGGCGACAACCGTGATCGGATCGAAATCCTTTACCGCATCGTACTTCGCGTTCTTGTAATAGGCCAGATTGATCGTGAGGCCGGTGTCGCCCAATAACAGGGTGTAGCCGTCGGGAGCCGCGCGCTGAGCGATCTCGGTCCCGATGAGAGACGCGGCACCTGTCCGGTTGTCGACGACGACTTGCTGGCCCATCTGCTCGCTCAACTTCTGCGCGGAGAGTCGACCGACGAAATCGGATCCACCTCCCGGACCGAACGGCACGATCATGCGGATCGGCCGATTCGGATAACTCTGCGCTAGACCGAGCACGGGTCCTGCCAGAAAAATGATTGCCGCCGCAGCGCTAAATGCTTGCGGCACACGGGTCCAACGTCGTGCTTCGAACGTCATCGTATCTCCGAATGTTTAGAACGTAATCGATCCAAGCGAGAGCTTATCGCGCGCAGCTCAGAAAACATCGGAATGCACCGATTGGGGATGCTATGCCCGGTACCCGTGCGCGTGTGCCGTCGGCTCGGCCTGCGGCGCGCCGACCTCGGAAGGTCAGAATTTCACGTTGTCGGATTTCTGGCGCTCGTAGTCGCGCCGTTCGGCCGAGCGGCGCGACTCGGCCGCGTTCTGCTCGTCCAGCATCATGAATTTGTAGTCGTTCAGGACTGCCCGGAAATACTCGACCTTGCCATCCTGACCCGTGCGGAAATGGATCTTGAGAAACGATCCCAGGTTGTCGGCGACAGGCGCGCGGCTCTTGAGGTGCCACGTGAGCCACCAGCCCGAGGCGCCACCCTCATCGGGCGCACCGTAGCGGGCGGTCAGCTCACCCAGCAGCTTTTCGGGCGTCGGACCCTCGCGCAGCGTCTGCTCGTACATGATCATGCCGCTCAAGCTTCCGCTCACCGGGGAGCTGAATCCGGCCGTGAGCTTCGAGCCATCCGCGAGCCGGAGGGTCTCCTGGTACGCGGAATACGCAGGCGGTTTCCAGCCTGGTTTGCGTTCGGGCCGGACCTCAACGACTTCCGAGCCGAGTTTGCTTTCGAGCTCCGGCAAAGTTATGCCCAGACGCACCCCCCGCACGGTGAAATCGGTTCGCGCTTCGGCAGCCTTGACCCAGGCCGCCTGCTGCGCCGCGCGTGCCGCACGCTGTTCATCCGGCGTAGCACGCCCCGGCGCTAGTTCCGCCGCGCTGCATCCGAGCGAAGGTGCTGCGAGCAGCAGGGCGACCCTCATCGCGACTATCCATCCAGAAAACTGCCCGCAGTGCGTGCCTTGTCGTGTCCCCATCTCGCTTCCCTCGCGTGCGCTGCCATGATACCGCTGAGTCCCGCTGCCGCCACAATGGTGACCTGTGCACTAAGACCCTTACCCCTTTTTCAGAAAACGACGATCATCGGAACTCTTCAAAACTACGCCTGCCGTCATGGACATGATGACCCCCCCGGGCGCGTCGGAAGCGGATTCATCCGACGCATTGGCGCGGCTCGATTGGCCGACGCCCCATCACTTCAGGATACTCCGGGAGCAGGCCGAAGGTCTCGAGCCTGGCGTCGTCACCATGAACGACGGGCGCAAGCTTGTCGGCACTGTCGTGCAGCTGGACGCGTTCTCTTCCGTCCTCGAGTTCCAGCCGCACGACCTGGAAGTGCCGTCGAGAATCAAGTTTTCAGAGCTCAAAAGCGTTTGCCTCACCCGCACGATAGACCTCCTGCGAGTACCGCTTGCAGGGTCGGCCGAAAGCACAGAGGATCATCCCGCGTCCGGGCCCCAGAAATGCACCGTCGAATTCCGCGATGGCCTCGACCTCGTGCTCGACATCGTGGGCATCGTGGTCAAGGAGTTTGGGCTGTTCCTTTTCTTCGGAAACTCTTCGAACGACGTCCAGCGCTGGTTCATTCCGATGGACGCGATTGCAAAGTACCAGATTGGCGACCCGCTGGGGAAGATCCTGGTCGACCGCCATCTCGTCGATCCGGAGTCGATCGACGCCGGACTCGAAAAGCAGCATCAGCTGCGGACCATCAAGCTCGGCGATTACCTTCATCTGAAAAAAATCGTCACCAACGATCAGCTCGAAGCCGCACTGAAGACACAGCGCGCCATGCGCCACCTGCGGCTTGGCGACGCCTTGATGCAGGAAAGTCTCATCAACGACCAGCATCTCGGTGAGGCGCTCTCCGTGCAGGCAGCGGACCGCAAAAAGCCGCTCGGCGAGATCCTCGTGGAGATGGGCGTCGTCAGCAAGGACACCATCAAGCGCGTGCTCGTGGAGAAACTCGGCATCCCGCTGGTTGACCTGCGCAAGTTCCAGTACGAGCCGAATGCGATCAGGGCGGTCTCGGCCGAGATGGCACACAAGCACGCTGCGCTGCCTCTTTATCGCACGGTAACGCGCATCGCGATCGCGATGGAAGATCCCATGAACTGGGAAGCCTTGCAGGCGCTCGAGTTCTACACGAGCCTGAAAGTCGATCCCGTCCTCGCCACCCGCGAAGATCTCGTGTTCATGATCGAACAGTTCTACGGCGCGAAAGAAGCGCGTGAGAACATCTCGGAGCTCGTTGCAGAACTCGGCGGCGGCGAAGAAGAAGTGGAAGCCTTCACCGGAGACATCGTTACCGACTCGGACAATACCCTCGTCCGGCTCGTCAACAAGATGATCGCCGATGCCGTTCAGCAGGAGGTATCGGACATCCACATCGAGTCGATGCCCGGCAACAGACCGAGCCGGGTGCGCTTTCGTAAGGACGGCGTGCTCGCACCCTACACCGACATCCCCTCGAATTTCCGCGCCGCCGTTGTGTCACGCATCAAGGTGATGAGCAACCTCGACATCTCCGAGAAGCGCCGCCCTCAGGATGGCAAGATCAACTTTCAGGATTTCGGGTCGGCCCGCGTCGAGTTGCGTGTCGTTACCATGCCGACCGCCAATGGGCTCGAGCACGTGGTGATGAGGATCCTGACGGCCCCCAGATCCCTCTCGCTCGACCAGATCGGTTTCGCCCCGCCGCTCCTGGCACAACTGAAGGAAATGGCCGAGAAGCCTTACGGCCTCGTTTTCGTGTGCGGCCCGACCGGATCGGGGAAGACGACCACGCTGCATTCGCTGCTCGGCTACATCAATACAGCGGACCGGAAAATCTGGACGGTCGAAGATCCGATCGAGATCACCCAGGACGGGCTGTGCCAGGTTCAGGTGAATGCGAAAATCGGCCTGACGTTTCCCGAGATCCTGCGCAGCTTCCTGCGGGCCGATCCGGACGTCATCATGGTCGGCGAAACGCGCGACCAGGACACCGCAAGGACTGTTGTGGCTGCGTCGCTGACCGGACACCTGGTGCTCTCTACGATGCACACCAACAACGCTGTGGAAAGCATCGTCAGGCTGCTCGACATCGGGCTGGATCCGTTCAACTTTTCGGACGCGCTGATCGGCGTCGTGGGGCAACGTCTGGTGAGACGACTGTGCGCCGTCTGCCGCAAACCGCACGCGGCGTCCCAGGATGAACTCGATACGCTGGCGAAGGCATACTGCTTCGGAACGGATTTAGATCCGGCCGAGGTCGTGCGTCAGTGGCGCTCACATCATGTGCGCGAACACGGCTCGCTCATTCTATTCTCCGCACAGGGTTGCCAGGTGTGCGACCGTACCGGATACCGCGGGCGCATCGGGCTACACGAGGTGCTCGCGGCGAGCCCGACGATCAAAGCGAAAATCCAGTCGAAGGCCGACATGTACGACATCACGCGCACGGCCATGCGCGAAGGTATGCTCTCCCTGAAACAGGATGGCATAGAAAAAATCCTGCAGGGCCATACGGACCTCAAGCAGGTCCGGTCGGTGTGCCTCTAAAAAGCTTCGTGCTATCCACGCGCATCGAAGCTATTCCCCAAGGTTGATCCGCTGAACGTTCTGTCCGGTGCGTCTACTTGAATTTTAGAGACGTGTAAAGAATCTTGGGCAACGGCCACGCGAGTATGCAAGCTGCGTGCAGAATCTGGTTCGCGGTGGATTCGCTGCACGTTCCACTGCGGTAAAATATCTGCAGACTGATCTGAGCTTTCGTTCCCGCAAAAGCGTTCATAAAAAAACCGGGGCATGCTCGCGACCTTCGCGTCTGTCCGTCGTCGGATAGCCGCGAGAGACTATGTCCTCGGGAGTGCAATGCCATCTGCTATCGACGAGATCGAGCGCCAGCAGGCGCATATCAAAGATGTGACCGGTTACGCCGAGCGCGCGAGCCCCAGTGACGATTCCAGGAACACGCTCGAGGCCCTGCTCGACATACTCATAGCTGAGCTGCGACTCGACTTCGCCTGTGCCCGGCTGAACAGCGCTTCGGGTACGTCATCGGACGTTATTCGATTGCCTGAGCGCGCTGACCTGAACGAGGCGCAGCAGGACGTTCGCCGGGCATTCAGCCGTTGTCTCGACGCCGACGGTCACAAATGGCCATTCGTCATTCCCAATCCACTCGGGGCTGGGCACATCTCGATCGCTGTTGCACCGCTTGGCGCATTCGAGAAAGTCGGGCTCGTCATAGCGGGCTCGAGCCGTGCAAATTTCCCGACTAGAACCGAACGGCGGACGCTTCAATTGGCGGCGGACGACGTGGCAGATCGGCTGCACGCAATAATCACCCCTATGCCGGTGCCGTCTGCGGTGCAGGAAACCGAGACCTTTCTACCCGAGCAGTCAACGATTGATGGTGACAGTAAAGCGGCGCAAACGCAGGTGAGGGATTCTCCGTCAGCGCCCGACATCTGTGCTGCGGCCGTTCTCGACGAAAACACATCGATGTCGTCGGCCACTGCAGAGCCTGCCGACGTTTATGAAGCGAATGCCGCGCTCGAGCGGATCGTCCGTGGTACGACGCATCCGAACGAAGTGATGTCGCGCATACACACATTTGTCGCTCGCCGCGAAACGCGGAAAATCGCGATCGACCTGACACACGTGTTCGCCGAGATGCTTTCGATCATGAAGAGCGCTGCCGACGGTCAAGGCGTATCTCTTCGGCTCGACTGCGCTGTGGGGTTGCCGGCCGTACTCGGAAACCCTGTTCAGTTACAGCAAGTCATGATCAATCTCGTCACGAACGCCCTCGAAGCGACGCTCAACGTCAATGCGCGCCGCCGGCTTTTGGCCATCCACGCAAAGAAACACGGCACTGACGCGGTGCTGGTAAGAATTCGGGATTCAGGCAAGGGTCTCGATCCGCGGCAGCGGCAGCGCGTCTTCGAACCATTCTATACGACCAAGCCCGACGGGTTAGGCATGGGTCTGACGGTCAGCCGTACGATCGTGGAAGCGCATGGCGGTCGGCTGTGGGCGTCAGCGAACGACGAATTCGGCGAGACCTTTCAGTTCACGTTGCCGATCGCGGAAGGATCGGCCACGCAGGCCACTGAGCTCGGCATGACGGGAAGTGCCAAGGCGGTTTACAGGATCTGACACGACGCCCGGTTCGTCCGTTACCTGCCGTGGGTCTGGCCGGCACCGCTGTCACGCCACTCGGCCTGCGCTTGCGGCCTTCACCGCGATTGCCTATTGTGTCGCCTCCAACCAACTGAAGGAGTGATCTTATGATTCGTTCCATTGGCATATTTGCGGTCCTGATGCTGATTGTCTCTCCGGCCATCGCTTATCAGGTTACCGGCCCGCTGCTCGAGGTCGCGCCCGACAAGATCGTGGTCGAGAAAAACAAGGAGAAATGGGAAATCGCGCGCGACAAGGACACGAAGGTCACAGGGGATTTGAAAAAAGGCTCCAAGGTGACCGTTCAGTATCGTATGACCGCCACGAGCATTGACGCGAAAGACACGAAAGCATCAGCAACCAAAGAAAGCAAGGCGCCAGCGAAGAAATAGTTAGCGGCAGCGACTAAGAAGGAGGGTCATCGGCCCTCCTTTTTTATTTTATGAACTGCACTCCGATTCGGCCGTAAGCCACTCGCGAGCTCGCTCGGACAAAAGTGATGGCGCCACGTGCCGCTTTCCAGAAGGCTCCACCCGAAACCGAAGTAGCGCCCGGAACAGTCACTCACGCCCAGGTGTGGGCAATGGCGGGACCGATCATCCTCGCCAACATCTCCGTGCCTCTGCTCGGTGCGGTCGACACCGCGGTCGTAGGCCACCTGCCAGAGGTGTACTACATCGGCGCGGTCGCTATCGGCGCCATGCTCTTCAACTATATCTACCATCTGTTCAACTGTCTTCGCATGGGAACCACGGCTCCGACCGCACAGGCGCGCGGTGCCGAGAACTACGCGGAGGTGCGCGCGATGATCGGGCGCGCATTGCTGCTCGCCGCTGCCATCGGTGCAACTGTGATCTTCCTGCAGCTGCCCATCATCGATTTTGCCTTGTGGCTGATCGACGCGAGCCCGCAAGTCGAGCGCTATGCGCGCGAATATTTCCTGATTCGCGTCTGGTCCATGCCGGCCGTACTTGCGACTTACGCCATCATCGGCTGGTACTACGGGCTGCGCAATGTTCGCACGCCACTGGTCGTGCAGATCGGAACCAATGCGCTCAACATCGCGCTTGCATTCCTGTTCGTGTTCGGACTGAAGTGGGGTGTGGCCGGCGTCGCACTGGCGACGTTGATGTCCGAATACGCGGGATTGGTGGCAGGCGCGTGCTACGTGCGCAGAACATTGCGCGCGCTGCCCGACGATGGTACGCGCGCACGCCTCCTCGATCGAGACAAGCTGATCCGTATGCTCTCGATCAATAGCGACCTCGTGCTGAGAACGCTCTGTGTAGTCTCCGTTCTGGGTTTCTTCATGGCGAAAAGCGCGCGGTTCGGTGACGTCACGCTCGCCGCCAACCAGATCCTGCACCAGTTTCTGATCTTCACCTCGTTCGCTCTCGATGGCTTTGCTCATGCTGCCGAAGCGATACTCGGCGAAGCGGCAGGACGGCGCGACCGCACAGCGTTTCGCCAAGGCATGCGCGTGGTATTCCTATGGGCCGGAATCGTCGGAGCGCTCAACATGGCGATCTACGCCGTCTTCGGCCAGCGCATCATTGGGCTCATGACGAGCCTGCCCGAAGTACGTGTAGCAGCCGTCAGTTATCTCGCGTGGCCCGCGCTCATGCCGCTCTTTTCTGTCTGGGCGTACACCTATGACGGCGTGTACCTCGCGGCGACGCGGACCAAGATCATGCGCAATACCGTGATCGTGTCGTTCGGCGTATTTCTTGTAGTGCTCTATACATTGACCCCGCTCATCGGCAACGCAGGTCTGTGGCTCGCGGCCGGCTCGTTCCTCGCGTGCCGGGGCTTGCTTTTGCATCTACTATTCCCGCGCATGCTGCAGACGGTGTGAAGCAGCGCTTCAGCCGCCCAAGTTCGGACCGGTGCACCTTCAACGCACGTTTTTGTCCAGCCACCCGGCCATCAAGCGCGCGATGTCGAGATTGTTCTTCTCGAGCATCATCATGTGGCCGTTGCCTCTTATACCGGCGTCCTCGAGGCGCACGAACGTGTTCGGCACGCCCGCCTGAGCCAGATACTTGGATGTGCAATGGTCGTACATCGCGTGATACGAAGATTCCGCCGCAACGATCAGGATCGGAATGCCGGTGAGCGTGGGCATGCGACGCACGGGTTCTCCCTGCAGGCGGCAGTGCTCGAGATTCGGACCGTCGGCCGCAGCCTGCTCCACAACGGCGAGTTGCTTCGGATCGGAGACCGGCGGCTCGTACGTCATCGGGATGTCCGTCACACCCCACAGCCGGGCCGGTTCGTTGCCGAAGACGGCGTTGACGAACGGCGGACCACTCGGTTCCGCAGCGATGATCGCTTTCACCAGCTTGGGTCGCGCGTCAGCGATAGGCCAGCCGATCGCACCCGACTGCGAATGCGTCATGATGATTGCCGGTCCTATCTTGTCGAGAAGCGCTGCGCCCGCGTCGCGGTTCAGTTGCTGAGTGACGGCGTTGCTCCCGATGTACTGGACCTGCGACGCATAAAACTGGTCGAATATCGCGTCCCCGCGTTGGCCTTTGTTCGGGCCCTCCCCCGGCCATTGGGTATGCAGTTTCGCCTGCGGCCACAGATTGAATTTTTCGTGTGCGGTGAAGCGTTGTTCAATCTGAGAAGCGGGAAAGCGCGTGAGCGCGCCCAGCGACTCGAGATAGGCCGAGCGGCCGCGGGAAGGTTGATCGACGACATACACCGCGTAACCTTGCTCGACGAAGTACTCCGCCCAGCCCTTGCGGCCGTCCGGTGTGCCCGTAAAGTTACTGCCGGTTTGAGCGGCACCGTGAATCATGACGATCGGATACGGACGTGTGCGTTCGGCAGGCAGCTGGAACTCGACGTACATCTGCCGTTCCATGAGCGGCCCCGTCTTGCCTTCGACGTAGCGGCCCCCGACGAAGAAATATCCGGTACGCGGCCCGACCGAGGCGCGTCCCGACGACTCCGGTTGCGATGTTGCGCATGCGCCGAGCGCTAACGCGAGCGCCAATGCAGCAGCTGATGTCAAATTCCCGGGAATGCACCTCATGTCGTTCCTCCAGTCCAGGCTCGCCTGGCTTCGATACACTTTTATTGGCGCGCTCGATTCGGCGCTGGCTGCAGTGCCGCCTGAGCAGCCTCGATTTTTCGAGCGCAGATCTAGCCGAGGTCGAAGCGACACCTATTCATCGGCTGCTGCCCTTCAACGCGTCGCGGATCTCGCGTAGTAATACGATCTCTTCCGCAGGAGGTGGAGCGTCTTTCGGACTTTCGGCTTGCTTTCGGCGCAGGCGATTGATCCAGCGGATCAGCAGAAATACGGCAAAGGCGACTATCACGAAGGATACGATCTGGTTCACGAACACGCCATAGTTCAGGGTGACGGCGCCGGCTTTCTGTGCCCCATCAACAGTAAGGTAAGGTCCTGGACCCGCGCCGGGCTTGAGTACCACGAACATGTTCGCGAAATCGGCGTTGCCGAGCAGCAGTCCCACAGGCGGCATGATGATGTCCTTGACCAACGAGTCGACGATGCGCCCAAACGCCGCGCCGATAATGATGCCTACCGCCATATCGATGACGTTGCCGCGCATTATGAATTCGCGAAACTCCCTGATCATGTCGTCCCCTCCTTTATTCGACGCGGCATGGGCGAACATACTGCACCCTCAGCTATCCGGCAACCGAGGCATCAGTTGCAGCCGCAGCATGCCGACATGTCGTGAGAGTTTGACACGCGGATTTCTCTGCGTCAGCGGCCTTGGGGAGAACCGTCGTCTCCATTAGACTTGCGCCCATGGACCTCTCCAAAAAGAACGTTGCCCTGCTTGCCGCGTGTCAGGCTCTGCTCCTCGCCAACAATTCAGTGCTCATCACCGTCAACGCGCTCGCCGGCTACTCGCTTGCGACGAACAAAGCGCTGGCGACGTTGCCGGTTACCGCCTACTTCCTGGGCTCTGCCCTCTCGACGCTGCCCATGTCCCTGCTGATGAAACGGCACGGTCGCCGCGCAGGATTCTCGGCCGGCGCCGCTTGCGCGATGCTTGGCGCCCTGCTGTGTGCCTTTGCGATCTATTCGCGAAATTTCTGGCTGCTCTGCGCCGGAACCCTCGTCCTCGGCATTTACTTCGCCGCGGGTCAGTACTACCGCTTCGCCGCTGCCGAAACCGTACCGGCTCGATTCAAAGCGACGGCGATTTCACTGGTCCTCGGAGGCGGGATCGTCGGTGGTTTTCTAGGTCCCGAGACAAGCAAGCTCACGCGCGACCTCGTCGAAGGACAGCTTTACGCTGGCGCGTATTTTTCGCTGGTTGTATTCGCGTTGCTCGCCGTGCTGATCCTGCGATGGCTGCAGATTCCGGCGCTGAGTGCCGCTGAGACCCAGAGTGCCGGGCGCCCTATCGGCGAAATCGCCCGGCAGCCCGCCTTCCTGGTTGCGGTCCTGTGTGGCGTCGTCGGCTACGGCGTCATGAACCTGCTGATGACTGCCACGCCGCTTGCGATGGTTGCATGCCAGCACCCCTTTACGGCCGCTGCGTTCGTCATCCAATGGCACATGGTCGCCATGTTCGCGCCGTCATTCGGGACCGGGCCATTGATCCAGCGTATCGGCCCGCTGCCTGTCATGTTGGTAGGCACCGTGCTCGCGTCGGCGTGCGTTGCTGTTGCGCTGAGCGGCATCGAAGTCATACATTTCTGGCTCGCTCTCGTGCTGCTCGGGCTCGCGTGGAACTTCATGTATCTCGGTGCAACGACGCTGTTGACCGAAACGCATACACCCGCGGAGCGCGGCAAGGTCCAGGGCGTCAATGACATGGCGATCTCCTTTACGATGGTGCTGAGCTCACTCTCGGTCGGCGCGCTTTTCACTTACAAGGGATGGCAGATTATGAATGCACTCGCAGCGCCATTCATCATCTTGTGCGCGGTTGCACTCATGTGGCTCGCCATCGTCAGGCGCGCGCGCCCGAAGGCGGTTTCGAGCTAAGCTATACGCACACTACGCACAGCTGAATCCAAGCAAAAACAGCTTTCCCCCAGAGGAACCCCGCATGGACAAAGTTTTCGCATCGCCGCAGCACGCGGTCTCGGACATCGAAGCAGGAGCCACCATCGCAATCGCCGGTTTCAGTGTAGGGCATCGCTTTGCCACGAGCCTGATACTTGCTTTGCGCGAGAAAGGCACCAAGGAACTGACGCTGGTCTGCAACTCGCTCGGCGATCCCGGCGCTACTCGCGGGCAGATCCTCGCTGAGAACAATCAGGTGAAGAAACTGATCGCGGCTTTTTCCGTGCGGCCCGGCACACCGACCGCGAGCGAGGATCAAATCGTCGCCGGCAAGATGGAGGTCGAACTGGTGCCCCAGGGCATTCTGGTTGAACGCTGCCGCGCCGGCGGCGCGGGGATCCCGGCATTCTATTCACCGACGAGCGTCGGCACCGCCATCGTGGAGGGAAAGGAAATCCGTGAGTTCGATGGCAAGCCGCATGTCCTGGAACATGCGATCCACGTCGACTACGCGTTTCTGCGCGGCTATCGAGCCGATCGTCTGGGCAACGTCCAGTTCCGCGGCGGCAGCCAGAATTTCAATCCCAGTTTCGCAAAAGCCGCTCGCGTCGCGATCGTCGAGGTCGACGAGATCGTGGAACCGGGCGAGATCGTACCGGAGCTCATCGATCTCCCGGGCATATTCATCACGCGCGTTATAAAGACGACGCAGACTGTCGACGGAAAAGCCTGGCGCCGGCCCGAGCGGCGGCCTTCCGACAAACCGCGCCTCTACAACGGCAAGCCTGCACTCACGCGTGCCGGTATTGCGAAACGCGCGGCCGCGCTCGTCAAGGAAGGCACGTATGTGAATCTGGGGGTGGGCATTCCGACGATGGTCTCCAACTATCTGCAGGGCCGCGACGTGATTCTTCATGCGGAGAACGGCGTTTTAGGCTACGGCGAAATGGTGACCGGCGACGACGTCGATCCCGATATCTACAACGCCGCCGGCCAATTCGTTTCGCTGCGGCCCGGCGCGTCTTTCTTCGACAGTGTCACGTCCTTTGAGATGGCGCGCGGCGGCCGAATCGACACGGTGATTCTCGGCGCCTACGAGGTCGATCAGAACGGCAGCGTAGCAAACTGGAGCACCTCGGACGCGAAGAGAGGCGGCATCGGTGGCGCAATGGATCTGCTCTCGGGGCGCGGCGACCTGATCATCGTGATGGAACACACCGACAGCAAGGGCCGGCCGAAATTGCGTCGAGAGTGTACGTATCCGCTCACGGGCAAGGCATGCGTCGATTACGTGGTGACCGATCTCGCGCTGTTTCACTGGCGCGATGGCCGCTGTGTCCTCGAGGAGATCGCACCCGGGTTCACGCCTCAAGAGGTCATAGCGCTCACGGAAATGGAGATCACCCCGGGACCCAACGTAGCAACGATGGAATAACCGATCCGAATTCAGTCAGGACATGCGGTGAAAACTAATTCTGTGCTCGACGACCTTGAAGCGAGTCGCGATGAGCTCCTCGCGTTGCGCCATACCCTTCATCAGAACCCGGAAATCGGCTTTAAGGAATTCAACACCGCGCGCCTGGTTGCGGACAAACTCGGCCTGTGGGGTTTCAAGGTCACCGAGGGCGTCGGGGGCACAGGCGTCGTCGGAACCCTCAACGCGGGCAGCGGGTCGCGCAGCATCGGTGTTCGTGCCGACATGGACGCGCTGCCGATCAAGGAGCAAACAGACCTTCCGTATGCGAGCAGGAACGAAGGCCTCATGCACGCATGTGGCCACGACGGCCACACGACGATGCTCCTCGGTGCAGCAAAGCACCTTGCTGCAAAGCGTAATTTCTCGGGCACCGTTCATTTGATCTTCCAGCCCGCTGAAGAGGCCGGCATCGACTGTGGCGCGCGGCGGATGATCGCTGACGGGTTGTTCGAACGCTTTCCGTGCGACGTGATCTTCGCTCTGCATAATCAGCCTGGGAAACCGGCACGCTCGTTTCACTTTCATTCCGGACCTTTCATGTCCGCGTCCGACCGTGTGACGATCATCGTGAAAGGCGTCGGCGGCCACGCGGCGCGTCCGCATCAGTGCGTCGATCCCATCGTTGTCGCATCCAGCCTCGTGATGGCGCTGCAAACGGTCGTCGCAAGAAACGTAGACCCCACTAAAACAGCGGTGGTGACGGTCGGGACGATGCACGGCGGGAAAGCGATGAATGTGATCGCCGACGAGGTCACGCTGGGCCTGAGCGTCAGATCGTTCGACGACGACGTGCGGGCGCTTCTGCAAAGACGCATTACCGATCTAGCCCGGTCTCACGCCATGAGTTACGGTGGGACGGCCCAAGTCGATTATCAGCTAGGCCATCCTGTGCTCGTGAACTCCGAGCAGGAGACGGCGCTCGCACGGCGGGTTGCACAAGAGCTCGTCGGCAGCGATCACGTCACGGACATCGACCGAATCACGGGCAGCGAGGACTTCGCTTATATGCTGCAGCAGCGGCCCGGCTGTCTCCTGCGCATCGGCAACGGCGACGGCGACGACGTGCCGCTCCTGCATACGGCACGTTACGATTTCAACGACGACAACCTGACCGTTGGATCCGCTTATTGGGTGAGGCTCGTCGAGCGCTTCCTGGATCGCTAAGGTCTCGGCCAAAAGTCGTACTGCATCAAAGTTTCGCGTGACTGCGCAGGCTGAAATACCCCCCCACCACCAGGCAGCTCGCGTTCGTGAAGAACACCGCGGAGAAGCCGGCAACCGAGCCGAGTGCGCCGAACGCGAGCGGGATCATGAAGTGTGTCACCTGGTTTACGGTAATCCGCAACCCCGCCGCCTCGCCGGCGCGTCCGCGCGGCGACGCGTTGTAGACGAGCGTCATCGATAGCGGCTGACCACAGCCGCAGCCAATCCCCAGCAAGAACGACACGGCCGCGAGCGCCCAGGCACCGTGAAAGAACGGAAACAGGCAAAACGCGGCACACGCGACGAACATTGAATAGGTGAGCATCTGCGCTTCGCCCGTATGCCTCACCGCGAGCGGCAGTACAAGCCGCACGAGAATGATGGCGACGGCAAACGCGCTCAACACCGCACCGATTGCGGTTGCAGACAGCCCCTGGGCGCGTCCGTAGATCGGCATGAAGAACTGATACACGTCCCATGCCGTGGATACGATGCCGCTCGCGATCAGCGTATTGCGCAACAGCTTGATCCTGAGAAGCTCGAAAACGCCGCCGCTCACCGCGTCCGATCGCGTGTGCACATTCGGAATCCAGCGCGAGCCGAGCGCCGCCATCCCGATGGCCGGAATGAGCGGCATGGAAAGCGCCAGAAACGTCCGCGGGTAGCCGATGTGATCGATCAGCACGCCGCCCAGTAGAGGACCCGTGAAATTCGCTGAGGCAAAGCCGAGACTGAGCAGACTGAAATTACGCGCGCGTTCTGCCGGGCCTGAGATGGCGCCGGCGAGCGTCTGCGTCGCGAGTTGCAGTACCGTGAACGACAGCCCGAGCAGGCACGCGGTGAAATAGAGCGTAGTCATCGAAGGCCAGAGGAACGGCAGCATGAGCGCAATGAACAGGCCGGTCGTGCCGAAAAGCATAGGGATTTTAAAACCCAGACGATCGGTCATGCGCCCGGCCGGTAGCGCGAGCAAGGCGGGGAGTGCTGCGTAAAGCGCTACCACGGTGCCGACGACGAACGGCGTTGCGCCCTGATCGACCGCAAACAGCGGCACCGCAAGGCGGCTGCCGGCAAAACCCACGTGCGCTAGAAATGCTAAGAGGACGATCAGGTACAGAGTCATCAGGGTGTCGCTTATTATTTTTCGTCAGTCACGCAGCATACCTTCATGCCCTGCCGGACTGGAAATTGCAATCTCCTGACGTCAGGAGGCGCAGTCCACATGGCCACACTTGCCCATCAATCGCATCCCACTCACTCCGGCATGTCGGACACGGCGCGACGCGTGCGCGCCATCGTAGCCGGGTCGTCCGGCAACCTCGTCGAATGGTTCGATTTCTACGTCTACTCGTTCACGGCGCTCTACTTCGCCGCTGAATTCTTTCCCAAGGGTGACCAGACGACGCAGCTTCTGAACGCAGCCGGCGTGTTCGCGGCAGGCTTCCTCATGCGTCCGATCGGGAGCTGGCTTTTCGGCTACCTCGCCGACAAGCGCGGGCGCCGCTTCTCGATGATGAGCTCGGTCATCCTGATGTGTGGCGGATCGCTGATGGTCGCGGTTCTGCCGACGTACGCGAGCATCGGCATCGCCGCACCAGCCCTGCTGCTGCTTGCCCGCCTGATTCAGGGATTGTCGGTCGGCGGCGAGTACGGTACCAGCGCGACGTATATGAGCGAAGTCGCGGCGCACCAGCATCGCGGCTTCTTTTCCTCGTTCCAGTACGTGACGCTGATCGGCGGTCAGCTGCTCGCCGTGCTCGTGCTGGTGATCCTTCAGCGCTTCCTCTCCGAGGCCGAGCTGAGGGCCTGGGGCTGGCGCATCCCATTCCTTATCGGCGCGCTCGCCGCGGTGGTGGCGTTCTACCTGCGCCGCGGGCTTGCCGAGACGACCTCTGCCGCGGCAAGACAGCGGAAGGACGCGGGAACGATCCGCGGCGTCATGCGCTATCCGCGCTCCTTCCTCACAGTGCTCGGCTTTACGGCGGGCGGCTCGCTCGTTTTCTACACGTTCACGACCTACATGCAGAAGTACCTCGTGAATACGGCTGGAATGGACGCGAAGACCGCGAGCTCCGTGATGACGGCAGTGCTCTTCTGCTTCATGATCATGCAGCCCGCTTTCGGAGCTTTCGCGGACCGCATCGGACGGCGCAATTCGATGCTGTGCTTTGGCGGGTTCATGACGGTGGCAACGGTGCCGATCCTGAGCGCGCTGGCACACGTCTCGAGCCCGTTGACGGCATTCGGCCTGATCATAACCGCGCTGGCCGGCGTGAGCTTCTACACCTCGATCAGCGGGCTCGTAAAAGCAGAGCTGTTTCCGATGCACGTGCGCGCGCTCGGCGTGGGGCTCTCTTACGCGATCGCAAACGCGGCGTTCGGCGGGACCGCAGAGTACGTGGCGTTGTGGTTCAAATCGATCGGTCACGAAAGCGCGTTCTTCTGGTATGTCACCGCGTTTTCGGTAGTAGCGCTCGTTGCAGCAATCACGATGCCGGAGACCCGGCGGCACGGGCATCTCACCGAAGACGAAGGGCGCGTGCTGCAACCCTAGCGTCGCCCGCCGGTCTCGCTTCATAACCCGATCGCGTCCACGATCGAGAATACGCGTGGGTGATGAACGCGCGTATGAATCGGCTATTCAAAGCCTGCCCGATGATCTCCGATCCAGAATAATATAGGCGATACTCAGCGACATCGTTCCAGAGGAGAGTTCATGGCTGCAGACAGTGCTGCCGCGGGGCCGAAGACAGTCGTGATTCACGGCACCGCGACACCGGGCGGAGGGTTTCCGGTGTATGGCGCCGCTTTTTCCGAGACGATCAACGAGATCGATCCGACGCTTTCGGTGCAGACGCGCAATACGAAAGGCAGCACTGAAAACGTGACGATGCTCGAAGCCGGCACCCTCGACACCGGACAAGTCACTGGTGAAGTGGCCTACGAAGCAATCGAGGGTATTGGCCGCAAGCCCGCTCATCTGAAGATTCTCAGCGCCATGTATTCGAACACGGGCATGTTCATCGTGCGCGCGGATAGCTCGTATCGCACGATCGGTGACCTCAAGGGCAAGCCGATCGCGTGGGGCGCGAGCGGTTCGGGTTTCGTGGTGCTCGCACGGTATGCAATGGACGGACTAGGCCTCGACCTCGACAACGATTTCAAAGCGGTCCTTCTGGACAAGGCAGCAGACGGGCCCGCGATGGTGCTCGACGGACGCGTCGCGGCGCTGTGGGGCGGCGGCGTAGGCTGGCCGGGATTTACTGCAGTATCGAAAGGCACGGCCGGTGCGCGCTTCATTGCGCCCAATGCAGACGAATTGAAACGCATTACCACGAAGCACACGTTCATCAAGCAGATCGATCTGCCCGCCGACAGCTATGCGGGTCAGACTGCCGCGGTGCCCACCATCGGATCGTGGGCGTTCGTCATGGCCAAACCCACGCTCGCCGATGATGTCGCCTATCGCCTGACGCGTGCATTGCATCGAGGGGAAGCGGCCATCGGCAGTCGCCTCGAGCAGGCGCGTGAGTCCACCATAGCAAACACGCTCGCTGCAGCGCCTCGGCGCGAAATCATTCATCCAGGCACGCTGAAGTATCTGCGCGAGATCGGTGTCATTAATTGAGCTCGAAGAGAGCCCCTAGAAAAGTGACCTGCGTGTTGGGACGCCTGATCAGGGCTGCCGAAATTCGTTCAGGATTCGGGCGTGCGCGCGGATTGAAAGCGATGAGCCTGAAAGTGCTGCCTGTCGCTGCAGCGATGGTCCTCCCGCCCGCACACCTCACGTGGGCTCAGCAATACCCAACCAAGCCGGTTCGGATCATTGTCGCCTCCACCCCTGGCGGCGGCGCCGACTTCGTTGCGCGTCTCGTCGGCCCCAAGCTCACGGAAGCTTTCGGACAGCAAACCATCGTCGATAATCGACCGGGCGGCGGCAGCACGCTCGGATACGAAATGGGAATCCGCTCGGCACCGGATGGCTATACGCTGACGCTGATCACGCCAAGCTACAGCATCAATCCCAATCTATATGCGCTCAAGTTCAATGCCCTTACGGATTTCACACCGATCATCCTGGTTGCCAAAGGTCCCCTCGTTGCCGTAGTGCATCCGTCGCTCCCCGTAAGGACCATGCGCGAATTCATCGCCTTGGCAAAAGCAAAACCCGGATCGATCACTTATGGGAGCACCGGCCAAGGGGCGATCATTCACCTGGCCACCGCGCTTTTTGAAAACATGGCCGGAATCAGGATGACACACGTTCCGTATAAAGGCGGAACGCCGGCGCTGATGGATGTGATCGCCGGGAATATCTCTCTGAACTTCGCGACACCGCAAACCGGGTTGAGGCAAGTGAACGCCGGCCGCGTGCGCGCGCTGGGCGTCACGACCGCGACACGGCTCGCTGCCGCGCCCGACATCCCCACGATCGCCGAGTCGGGCGTGCCAGGTTATGAGGTCACCAACTGGCAAGCGCTAATCGGTCCGAAGGGTATACCGCGCCCTGTGGTGGATCGCATCAACATGGCGGTGAATCAAGCGCTCAAGCCGAGGGAGATGGAAGAGAAGCTGCAGGCCGATGGGGTATCGCCCGCTGGCGGGACGCCGGAGCAACTGTACGAACAGATTCGCAAAGAGATCGACATCTGGCGCAAAGTCGTCGCTCGAGCAGGGATCAAGATCGAATGAAGAGCGAAACCGTGAAAGTGAGCGTTCTTCGCGGCGCGCCGAAGGTATCGTTGGTCGCGCCGAAGGCTCCCGCCCTGCGGCTGAAGCTGAATCAGGATGCGGTGCGGCGGTTTACTTACGCATCCTGACACGCACGGCACGCAGCGCAGCGGCACGTGAAGGTACCGCCGCCTATTCAGGCTTGATGCCGGCAGCTTTCACGATGGCGCCCCACTTGTCGAACTCACGCTTGTGTATGGCCCCAAGCTCCTCGGGCGTGCTGCCCACCGCTTCCGCCCCTTGATTCTGCGTGAAGCTCTTGACCGCAGCGTTGCTCATCACTTTTGCGATTTCGGCGTTGAGCCTGGTGATGATCTGCTTCGGTGTGGCGGCCGGCGCAAACAGCGCGTACCAGTTGTACGCTTCGATCTGTGGAAAGCCGGCCTCGGCCATTGTCGGAACGTTCGGCAGATTCGCCGAGCGCTTGGCCGTACCAACCGCTAACGCGCGCACCTTATCGGCTTTCACCTGCTCCAGCAGCACGGGCAGGTCAGCGAAGACGAGCTGCAACTGTCCGGCAATAAGGTCCATGGTTGCGGGACCCATCCCTTTGTACGGGACATGCACCATCTCGATTTTTGCTGCGCTCTTCAAGAGCTCGGCCGCAAGATGCGGCGTTCCGCCGGTGCCCGACGAGCCGAAGTTGAGTTGATTAGGCCGTGCCTTCGCCAGCGCTACGAGCTCTTTGACCGACCTGACGGGCAACGCCGGATGTACCACGAGCAGCTCAGCCATCGTGACGTACAGACTCACGGGCGTGAAATCCTTGAACACGTCATAAGGCAGCTTGGCGTAGACGTGTGGACCTATCGCATGCGTTCCCCCGGAAGCGACCGCCAGCGAATAGCCGTCGGGGGGCGATTTCGCGACACTATCCGTGCCGATGATGCCGTTCGCGCCGGCGCGATTATCGACCAAGACCGGATTGCTCATAGCTTCGTTGAGCTTTTGCGCGAGGGGGCGCGTCATGATGTCGATAGGACCACCCGCTGCGAACGGTACGACGACGCGGATAGGCTTGTTTGGATAACTCTGTGTTGTGGTCGCCGTCTGCGCAGAAGCGAGCGATCCCACGCACGAAAGCGCCAAAGCGGCGGCGAACCTCACGGACCTGAACATACTTTCTCCTCGTTCATCCAATCGAACAGCTTCGCGTGACCGCACGTTCTTGGGCGCGGGTACTTCGCGCGTGCCTGGCCGTAGTCTAAACACCTCGAGATCAACCGACAATGAGAGGTAGATCACATGCTAGCGCGGGGTGTTGTCGCTTCGCACTCACCTGCCAGTGTATCTTTCTGCCACAAGAACATGCTTTGAACGAACGTCTGCGGAGACACCCTTGCTATTGAACATACTCAAGCGCGCCGGACTGGGCTTGACCCTGATCCTATGCGCACACTCGTCAGTGCTTGCCAGTGAACAGGTTTATTCCTTCAACGTCTTGAACCATCGGTCCATTGCGCTGACCGCGCAGTACTGGAATCCGATTCTGCACTACGTCGGTGAAAAGAGCGGCGTGCCCCTGGAGCTCAAGCTGAACAAAACGTCGCAGGAAAATACGGCGAAGGCGGAGACGGGCATATACGATTTTGTCTTTACGAACCATTTTTTTACGCCCGACAGAGAGCGGCTCGGTTACCGCGTGATCGCACGCCCGACGGGGCCCGGCATTCGCGGACAAATCATCGTGCTCCGCGACTCGCCCGTAAAAGACCTGCACGATCTCGATGGTAAAGAAGTCGCCTTTCCCACGCCCGATGGATTT
>JAQGNH010000503.1 GCA_028291945.1 Betaproteobacteria bacterium | reverse complement strand
CAGTCGCCGGCCACGCGTATGCGCAACAACCGGCGCCGAAACCAGCACAGCAGAACCCAGTAGAAGCCGCGCAGCAGACCGCAAAGGATGCGGCCGAATTCGAATTCCTCGGCGCACTCGCGCGCACGTGCCTCCTTCCGCCGAGCAGGAGTGAGGACCTCCGCGACATTCCTGCGCCTTATGTGTCGGACCCCAACAAAGCGCCGCCCCGCGCGACGTGGTATGCAGAGCCCGCAAAGGTCTTCGACAATCTGTACTTCGTGGGCGGGAAGATCCACTCCTCGTGGGCGCTGAAAACGCGCGAAGGCATCATCCTTCTCGACACGATCTATCCGTACAACTCGGAAGAGCTGATTGTCGGCGGCATGCGTAAGCTCGGGCTCGATCCGAAGGACATCAAGTACGTGGTGATCTCGCACGCTCATCAGGATCACATCGGTGGCGCCGAGATGCTCCAGAAGCGTTACGGCGCGCGCGTCGTCATGTCCGGCCCCGACTGGGATCTGGTCGAGAAGGTTCCGAATCGCTTCAAGAGCATGGCGCCTAAGCGCGACATCGTGGCGACCGACGGGATGAAGCTCACGCTGGGCGAATCGACGGTGAACATCTGGTTCACGCCCGGTCATACCGACGGCACGATTTCCTTCACGTTCCAGGTACTCGACCGCGGCCGTCCTGTGAACCTCGTGTATTCCGGCGGGACCGCGCTGGTATACGAGTACCACCTGCCCGAGTGGAGCATCAAGAATCTCAACACCTACATCGTGTCACAGCGCCACCTTGCCGCCAAGGCGAAGGAGACCGGCGCGACGGTTCTCATTTCGAATCATTCCGAGTTCGACAACGCTTACAACAAGAACCGCATGCTCGCCGGTCGTGGCAAAGGCCCGCACCCTTACGAGATCGGCGCGGACTGGGTGCAGCGTTATTTCAAGGTGACGGAGAACTGCGCCCGCGCCACGCAACTCAAGGTGGAGCAGCAGGCTGCACAATCGCGTTGATGCTTCGATACAGCACACTCGTCGCGTCCATCGTTCGATGTGTGTGCCACATCAGCTGTGTAGGCGGGCCGCTCGTCGGTTAAAGTCAGGTTATCTCGGATATTCAGCATGAGAAGACATGCGACTTAATCTGCTGTCGCTGCAGGTTCTTCTGGCACTTCACACAACCGTTTGGGCCGCGGGGCCTGCCATGACCGCAGCGACGAGCGATCCGCACAGTTGGTGCCGGGACGTGACGCGCGCCATCCCGCAGATCGGATTGAACGCGTGCGTATCGGCAGAACTGAAGCCGTGGGCAAAGTCCGTGAATGGCCGTCACATCATGATCCACGAGTTCACGCCGGCGCAGGGGGCAACCTCGCGCGTGCTCGTCATTGGGGGGATCCATGGAGACGAACTGACCTCGGTGTCGATCGTCTTTCGCTGGATCGAGCTACTGAAACAGCCGGGCGGCGAGGCCGCACGATATCGCTGGCGCGTGATTCCGGTGCTGAACCCGGACGGCCTGCTCGCAAAGCCGCCGACGCGCGTGAACGCGCGCGGCGTGGATCTCAATCGCAATTTCCCTACCGATAACTGGTCGAGCGAGGCCGCTCGCTACTGGTCGGTTTCTACCCGGCGCGATCCGCGCCGCTTTCCCGGTACGGCGCCGGGCTCCGAGCCCGAATCGAGCTGGCTCTACAACGAAATCAAGGCCTACAAGCCGGACGTGATCATTTCCGTTCACGCACCGCACTCCGTGCTCGATTTCGACGGGCCGCCGAGCGGAATGAAGCCTCCATCACGGTTTGGACGGCTGCAGCTGCATCGGCTCGGCGTCTATCCTGGATCGCTCGGCAATTTCGGCGGCCTGAAAGAAGGAATCCCGGTGGTCACGCTGGAGCTGCCGCACGCGCTCGACATGCCCAATGAGGGAGAGCTTGCGCACGTCTGGCGTGACATGCAGGACTGGCTCAAGGCCAATCTGGTCGAGCGGAACAGGCGCTAGAACCCATCTCAAAAACCCTCCAGCGTTCATACTTCGACCGCGGCACATTGGTGCCTGGCTCTCAAGCACGAACGGGTTTTTGAGATAGCTTCTAAAGATTCAGTCGGGAATCTTTGTCGACTGCCAGGTCACCATCCGCCAGGTGCCGTTCTGGTTTTCGTAGACGTCGGTGAACCGCACACGAAACGAATTCGGCTTGCCCTTGGAATTGACGCTGATGGCCGCGACACCGGTCAGGACGACCGCGTTTCCAAGGTCCTGGGCCTTGACGTCGGACGGCACGATCGACGTGTACACCGTAGTACCGGATTCCATTCCCACCATCAGGCTCTGCTTGGTGTCCTGGCGCCCGGACGAATGCGTATACACAAGGCCTCTGCACAGCATGTTCTTGAGGGCCGCGGTGTCCTTTTGCGCCATCGCAGTCATGCGCTTCTTGTCGAGCTCGATGATCATCTGTTCATTGCCGGCCACGTGTCTCTCCTCGAATCAGAACGAAGTTTCGGATGTCATTGCTGCCGACCGGCAATGTAGCCCGCGCCTACGGAACGGTCAAACGACAGCACTCGTATACGCTTGCTTGTTATCCTGCTTGTTATTCTGCTTGTTATCCTGCTTGTTATCCTATTCGGCTCCCGAGGAGGCTTTTCCATGAGACAACCGTTGGCTTTTGCGATTTTGGCGCTCACCGCGGCGTGCGCATTCGCGGCTGAATATCCGACGAAACCGGTGCGCATCATCACGCCCTTTCCGCCCGGCGGCAGTGTCGATGTCGCCGCGCGCCTGATCGGCGCGGAGTTGAGCAAGCCGCTCGGTCAGCAGGTCGTCATCGACAATCGCACCGGCGCCTCGGGCATCATCGGCACCGAGCTCGCGAAGAACGCCGCGCCCGACGGCTACACGCTGCTCGTCAACACGTTGCCTTTCGTGACGAACCAGTTCGCATACGACAAGGTCCCGTATGACCCGATCAACGACTTTGCGCCGATTTCACTGCTCTGTTCGGTGGCATCCGTCCTCGTGGCACATCCCGCGCTGCCGGTGAATTCGATGAAGGATCTGATCGCGCTCGCACGATCGAAACCGAACACGATCACGTATGGCACGGCGGGCGCGGCCACCAATCCGCACATCGCCGGCGAGCTGCTGAACAATCTCGCGAAAATCAAGCTCGTCGCGATCCACTACAAAGGCGGCGGCCCCGCAACGATCGCGACGATGCAAGGCGAGACGCAGTTGTACTTCGTCAATGCGATTACTGAAGCGCTCCCGCAAATTCAGGCAAAGAAGCTGAAAGCGCTCGGCATTACGGCCACCAAACGCAACCCGAGCGCGCCGGATATTCCGACGATGGCGGAGGCCGGCCTGCCGGGCTACGAATTCACCACGTGGGAGATACTCGCAGCGCCGAAGGGCACGCCCGCGGCAATTATTGGGACGCTTAACGATAAGGTGCGCGCGACGCTCAAGACGCCCGATGCCGTGAAGCGCTGGCAGGATCGCGGATTCGACGTCATTGCGAG
>JAQGNH010000481.1 GCA_028291945.1 Betaproteobacteria bacterium | reverse complement strand
CCGCAATGATCGATGTGATGTCGGGTCATGTCCCGATGCTGGTCAATACGCTGTTGCCGGTGCTGCCGCTCGCGCGGTCCGGCAGGCTCAAAGTCCTTGCGGTGACCAGCGCCAAACGCACCGCCATCCTGCCTGACATACCCACGATCGCCGAGGCGGGCGTGCCCGGCTATGAGGCGAGTATCTGGTGGGGCATGCTCGGTCCAGCGGGCATGCCTCGCGACATCGTGACAAAGATCAATTCGGAAATCGGCGCGATTCTTCGCGACGGCGAGACCGTCAAATGGTTTACGCTCCAGGCCGCCGATCCTATGACTGCTACACCGGACGATTTCCGGAGACTGATCGCCACCGACATCAGCAAGTGGAGCAAGGTCGCAAAGGAAGCCGGCATCAGCATTCAGTAAGCCCGTGAAGTGATCAGCAGCAATCGCACTTGATGACCCGGAGGTCTCTGCGGCGCTGGCTCGTCAACGCTACTTAACGTAAAAGGGGAATGCTCATGAAGTACTTGCTCGCAGTCGCTACGTTGCTTTCGATGACCGTCATAATGAGTTTCGTGACCGCCGCCGACTTTCCCAACCGTGTCCACTACATCAACCACGAAAAGGTCGCGGCCGCTATGGTCAAGGGCGCACGTGTCATCGAGGACGACGGCTTGATCGTCATCGCCAACCGCGGAGTTCAGCGCGGCGCTGAAATGCACGACCAGACCAACCACGTCTTCATCATCGTCGATGGTGAGGCGGACTTCGTCACCGGTGGAAAGATGATCGATCCGAAGGAGATCTCTCCCGGGCAGACGCGCGGGTCGGGAATCGAAGGCGGTGTGGTTCATCGCTTGAGCAAGGGCGACGTGATTACCATCCCGGCTAAAACGCCACATTGGTGGAAAGACACGTCGAAGACGGGTTCAGTCGGTTACTATGCCGTGAACTTCGAACAGTAAAACCTCACTCGGATTATCGCCATGCCTCAGTCACGTGGTCCGCTCGACGGCGTCAAGGTTGTTGCCTGCTCCACCGCGCAGGCCGGTACGGTTCCCTACATGTTGATGGCCGATCTCGGCGCGGAGGTGATCAAGATCGAGGTGCCGAACGGTGGCGACACAACCCGCACAGGCAGCGTGTTTCCCGGTCTGCCCAGCACGATTTTCGAAACCTGCAACCGTGGCGTGAAGAGCGTAACGCTGAATCTGAAATCCGTGGAGGCGCGCGAGATCCTGCACAGGCTCGTGGCGCGCGCCGATATTTTCGGCCAGAACTTCCGCCCGGGTGCCGCGGAGAAGAACGGTTACGGCTATGAGGACCTGAAGAAGGTCAATCCAAAGATCGTCTACGTTTCGATTTCCGGTTACGGCCCGAAGGGACCGCATGCCAGTCTTCCGGGCACTGATTCGATGGCGCAGGCGCTGGGTGGCATCGCCGAGGCCTACTCGTCACCGGGCCGACCTATGCGGACGGGCGTCGTATCGGTCGCCGATGAAACGTGTGCAATCCTTGCGTTCGGCGGGATGCTCGCAGCGCTGCATTGCGCGCGCACGCAGGGGATCGGCCAGAAGGTCGACTGCTCTCTGCTGGGAGGACAGATCCGCCTGATGGGCTGGACGCTCACCACCGCGATGTGGCGCAACCGCAATCCAGTCACCGGTCAGGCGCGCATCACGGGCACGCCGGAACGACCGGGCATGAGTGCGAGTTTCAACGACATCGACGGCAAGCCGCTGGTCTTTCAACTCAACGGCGCGCCCAAATGGAAGCAGGCCATGTCGGGCCTGGGCTTCTACGAGAAGTTGGTGAGCGTGGGGTTTGGCGATCTTGGTGTCGTGACGACCTCGGATGAGCGGCGGGAGACGCTGCTCAAGACGCTCGATGATCTGTTCGCGACCGGCCCACGCGACAAATGGGTAGAGCTGCTGCGCGGCGCGGATATTGTTGCGGCACCCATCAACACGCTGCTGGAAGCATCGAATGACCCGGATGTCGTGGCCAACGGCTACGTAGCCGAGGTCGAGTATCCAAAGCACGGGAAGAAGCTGAAGGTGCACGGCTCGCCTTGGAATTTCTCCGAAACGCCGGCGCGGATCGGCATCGCGCCGGAACTGGGCGAGCATAACGACGCGGTTCTGAAGGAGATCGGCTACAGCGCGGCGGAGATCCAGGGTTTCCGGGATCGCAAGGTGATCTGACTGCGGTTGTCGGCGTCGTGGAGGTGTTGGCGCAGGCCTACTCGATTTTTACTCCCGCGGTACGCGCGACCTTCCCCCACTTCGCGATGTCCGCCTTGATGCGCTCGGCAAGCTGCTCCGGCGTGCCGCCGACTGCGACGCCGCCCTGAGAAAGCAACCGGTCTTTTACGTCCTGTGTTGCAAGAATCTTCATGGTCTCGGCATTCACCTTCATGATGATTTCGCGCGACGTGCCGGCGGGCATCATCAGGCCGAACCAGCTGTCCGCTTCGAATCCATTCAACGACTCGCTGATGGCGGGCACCTCGGGCATCGAGGGCGAGCGCTTGCTCGATGCCACGCCGAGCGCGCGTATCCGGCCGGTTCTCACGTGCGGAAGCGACGAGGGAATGCTGTCGAAAAATAACTGGACGTTGCCGGGAATGAGATCGGAGAGGCCCGGCGCGCTGCCCTTGTACGGCACGTGCAGCGCGGTAAAGCCGCCCATCTGTTTGAGCATCTCCTGCTCGAGATGCGAGAGCGTGCCCTGACCCTGCGACGCGAATGCGATCTCGCCGGGTCGCGCCTTGCCGAGTGCGATGAGCTCCTTCACGTTTTTTGCGGGCAGCGTCGGATGCGCGACGAGTACGTGCGGCACGTTGCCGGCGAGCGCCACCGGCGCGAGATCGCGCTCGAGGTTGTATCCGAGCTTCGTATACGTGCCCATGCCGATGGCGTTGGTCGTCACCGCCGCCATCACCGCGGTGTAGCCGTCGGGCGGAGCCTTGGCAGCGATCTCGACGCCTAGATTGCCGCCGACCCCGGGACGATTGTCGACGATGACCTGATGTCCCCATGCGTCGCCGAGCTTCTGTGCGATCGTGCGTGCGAGCAGGTCGGCCGCACCCACAGGCGGAAACGGCACGATGATGCGAATAGGCTTCGTCGGGTAAGCCTGTGCTGAAGCTTCGACGGCCGCGAAGGCGCCGAGAGTGAGACCGACCACGATGATCCATCTAAACGCGCTACTCATGGCGTCGTCCTTCGTTTGGAACAGGTTGTGAGAATAGTGGCCACCATACCTCAAGGCGCAGACCCGTTCTACACGCAGCCCGAAACAAGTGCGCACGGCCCAACAACGGTGCGTGGCAATGCCGGCACCATCGAACTCGACGTAAACTAAAGAATCTTCACAGCGTAGTGGGAGTGCGAACGTGTCCCTCAGTTTGATCTTGAGCAATGCGCGGCTGGCGAATGCAAGTGACGCGAGCGCAACCGTTGATATCGCAATCGCCGATGGACGTATCACTGCCATCGAACCGCGCATTTCCGGCGGCGGCACACGCGTTGATGCGGGTGGACGATTCGTATCGTCGGGACTGGTGGAGAGTCACTTTCACCTCGACAAGTCACGCATCCTCGACCGCGTTGCGCCGCTCGAAGACCGTCGCGTCACCGACTACATGAAGCGCACGTCCGCGGTGAAAGACACATTCACGGTCGAGGACGTTTACGCGCGCGCCCGCGATACGCTCGAGCAATGTCTCCTGAATGGCGTCATGCACATGCGCACCCACATCGAAGTCGACGCGCCCATTGGTCTGCGAGGCTACGAAGCCATCGAGCGCCTCGCGAAGGATTACGCGTGGGGGATGGACCTTCAGCTTTGCGTTTTCCTTCAGGAAGGCTGGACCAACGTTCCGGGCGCCGAGTCGACCGTGGTGCAAGCACTCAAGCGTGGTGCGACAGTCGTCGGCGGTGCGCCGCGGTACGACGCCGATGGTGCTGCGCAGATTCGTCGCATATTTGCGCTCGCGAAAGACTTCAACGTCGATGTCGACATCCACGGCGACGGCGGCTATACGACCGACGATATGATGGTCTGGCAGATTTGCGATCTCACCGACCGCATGGGGTGGGGCGGGCGCGTGGCCATCGGCCATGGCAACAAGTATTCGTGTCTGACGGACTCGCAAGTGGCGGCACTCGGCAAGCGGCTTGCCGATTCCGGCGTCGCCGTGTCGGTGCTTCCGGCGACTGACATATTCACGAGCGGGCGCCACATGGAGCACAGCGTCATGCGCGGTCTCGCGGATGCCAATGCGCTCGTTGCGCAGGGGGCGAATTGCTCCATCGCGACCAACAACGTGCTGAATCCCTTCACGCCGTATGGCGATTGCTCGCTGGTGCGCATCGCGAACATGTACGCGAATGTCGTGCAGCGAGGAACAGAAAAGGATTTGTCCGAGTGCTTCGCAATGGTAACCGATCGCCCCGCGCGCATCCTTCGCAAGGACGATTACGGCATCGCAGTGGGCAATCCGGCGGACCTCGTTGTGTGGAATGCGAAAACACCCGCCGAGGTCATTGCAACGGTGGCGCAGCCCGTGATGGGATTCAAGCGCGGACGCCGTGTATTCACGCGGGAGATGCCCACGTTGCACCGGCCTTGAGCCTTACTTGATCGTACAAAGACAAACGTAGACCGTCTGCTGTAATGTGAGCCTATAACAGGAGGAGGACTCATATGAAGCTCGTCTTGTCCGTGCTCGCAGTAATCTCAGGCGCTCTAGTCCACCCCGCATGCTCACAATCGTATCCGTCCAAACCGATAGAGCTCGTGGTGCACACTGCACCGGGCGGCGGCTCCGACCTGGTCGCGCGCACGGTCGCCGAGGTCGTCGCACGCGATAAGCTCCTGCCCCAGATCCTGATCGTCCAGAATCGTTCGGGCGGCAGCGGCGCCATTGCGCAGAGTTATGTCGCCGGCAAGCGTGGCGACCCGTATACGCTGCTGTCGGCAGCCGTGTCGGTCATTCTGTCGGTGCCGGTCCGCACCGGCATGGACGTGGGCCTCGACAAGTTCCATCCGCTGGGACTGATCGGCACCGATCTCAATGCGCTAACGGTGCGCGAGGATTCGCCTTATCGCACTGTGCAGGATCTCGTGAATGCGGCGAAAGCGAAGCCCAAATCGATCAATGTCGCTATCGGCTCCACGGGGGCAACAGCGCACTATTTTCTGTATCACATCGAACGACTGACGGGCGCGCGGTTCAACGTGGTTTCCTTCAAGAGCGGTCCGGACGCGGCGATCGCAGTGCTCGGCGGTCACGTGCATGCAACGACCGAGAACCTGGCCGACGTGCTTCCTCAGGTCGAATCGAAAAAAATGCTGCTGCTCGGTATTCCGTCGGAGAAACGCCTGACGGGCTTGCCGAACGTTCCGACGATGAAAGAGCAGGGCCTCGATCTGCACATCGGAGCAGGAAGAGGCTTCGCCGCGCCGGCGGGCATTCCCCGCGACGCTGCAGTCGTGCTCGAACAGACGATCGCCAAAGTACACAAGAGCGCCGGATGGCGCGAATTCATGGCGAAGTACATGTACGAGGACGTTTACATGAACGCCGAAGAATTCGGACGTTACCTCGCGACACGGCAAGTGGATATGAATCGCTTCCTGAGCGACATGGGTCTCGTTCAGAAAAAACCTTAGAGCACCGGGCGTGTCCCACCGATACGACGAATATCGTCATGCCGGACTCGATCCGGCATCCATTGACTTTTGAACCCGCTCCTGTCCCCATCCTGCCTTCCCCCGCATGCGGGGGAAGGGGATACTGGATCACCTCGCGCTGTGCGCGGTCCAGAATGACGAATGCGTGTTATGCACTCGAAGCATCCGGCTCGGCCCTCGCAAGGAGGCGTCATGCGTGCTCTGCAAAAAATAACGTTCGCATCGTTGGTCGTGACTGCCGTTGCAATCGCTGCCGACGCGTGTCTTGCGCAGCCGACTCAGAAGTTCCCGGTGAGGCCGATACGTATCATCGTGCCGTTTACGCCCGGCAGCGCGAGCGATCTCATCGCGCGCAGGATCGGCTACAAGATGACCGAGAACTGGGGGCAGCAGGTCGTGGTAGATAACCGCGCTGGCGCGGGCGGCGTACTGGGCACAGGCCTCGTTGCTGCCGCCGCCCCCAACGGCTATACGCTCCTCGTGCACTCGCTCGCGTTCGCAGTGAGCGCGGCGGTTTACCCGAAGCTGCCTTTCGACCCGT
>JAQGNH010000266.1 GCA_028291945.1 Betaproteobacteria bacterium | reverse complement strand
TTGGACACACTGACTGGTTTCTTCGCTGAAGCGACATGCGGCCAAATAATTAGCTGGGCGCGACCGCAGTCAAGTGTGCGCGCTCGTCGACAGCGTACGCACTTGCGCTGAGGGGCATGCACAACTTGTGCGTGACGAATAATTGGAGTGCTCATGGCCAAGAAGAGACCAGTGAAGAAAACGGGCAAGAAGCCCCGCTGCGCAAAGCGGGGCACAGCAAACAGGCTAACAAGCCGGTTGGAGGGAAAGCACCTGCCGGTTCAGCTCGACGCGCGAGGAAGCGGACTGTTAAAGCCCGCAGAGCGGGCGCGCGTTCGGGTCTGGCAGTACCGGTTACATCGCCGGAGTTCGGTCGCCGAGAAGACGTGTGACGGCTTCATACTTTGGATGTTGATATGTGACCGCAGCGGAGAGCTCGTCGAACCGCAGCGATGTCGCGAACGCCCGACGCCCACATCGGCCGTCACATGTTAGATCCTCGATTTTGGGCTCGTCTGCGGACAACGCTATCCAGAAAGGATAGCCAGGCCGGTTACCCTTCTTTTTCGTGCTGTGCCATTCATCACCGCGCTCGCTCACCCACCGCACTATCGTCATGGCCTTTGTGCAAGCTGCATTGAATAAAAGGGCGCGACATGAAAGCGGGGAAGATTACGTTGGGCGTTGTAATCTCTGTTATTGGCTTTGCTATCGCCTATGCGGAGGTGAAAGCTGATGCTGTTCTCACCGAATTCGGCTTGGCTACAGGATCGAACGAAATGCCAGGGCGCTTGACGGAAGTTCCGGCCGAAAGCGAGTCTCGGGCGGCATTGCCTGAGTTCGAGTACTTCCCGAGGCAGTATCACAACAACGCGGAAAGCAAATCTCCCGAAGACCATATTCAGGCGTTCTGACCCATAACAAGTATCCCCTTGCAAATCACCTGATTGCCGCACGACTTCGCCTCAAGTGCGAATCGCTACAACCAAGATCTCATGTCAGCGCGTTCCGTTCGATTGAGATTGCGCCGCAGTCTTCTCGCCCACGCGTGCGTTCTTGGCCGCGATTTGTCGCGCCTCGCCATGCGCTTGTGCTCGCAAAAACTGCTGTACGCGCACACCCGTGTGATCAACCACGACGGCTACAGACTCGAGACACGCCGAGCGACGAGCGCTCGGGCACGTCTCGCGGCTTTGAATCAATATCGCGCCGGAACGAGCCTCTGCCACAAACCTATCGAACTGTGAGGTTTTGCGCAGTGAGTTTGTCGGTTATACCTTCGTATAAGTGCGGACGCGGGTGCTTCTCGGTACCTTGACTACTTAACTCGGAGGCTGAGCTCTCTGACTCGGGAGCAGAAATGCACGATACAGCCGATGACCTCGCGCACCTTCATGCCAGCATCGATGACCTTCTCAGTGCCGGTGCCGCCGGACCAGATGGTCACGACCCGTTCGATATAGTCGCTCGAATATTGGATGTGCTCGTAGACGTTCTGCGCCTGGACTTTGCCTGTGCTCGGTTGTGCCAGATTACCGACACGCCACTCGACCTGATTCGCGTGCCAAAGCATCTCGGCAGCGAGCGAGCGCGGCAAGTAGGTCGCGTTTTCAGCCACTGGTTGGCAGTCCGCCCTGCACGATGGCCTCTTACAGACCGTGATCAACCTGGAGATGGCGAGAGCCGAATCGCCCAATTACCGCTCGGCCTACAGAACGAAATCGGTGTTCTCGTTGCAGCCGCGAGCCGCGCGGACTTTCCGACCCGCATCGAAACGATCGTTTTGCGATTCGCAGTTAAAGAAGCGGTAGTCAGAGTGCTTGAGAGTTGGCACTCGAAGTCGCAGAAGCAGCAGAATGGGTCGGAGCGAGCGCTCAATCGGGAAGTTACCGAGCGCTGGCATGTTGAGAAGCGGCTGCGCGAAGCCAATCAGGCGACGAGACTCATCCTGGACAGCATAAGCGATACGTTTTTCGCTTTCGACAAGGAGTGGCGCTATACATACCTCAACAGGCAGGCGGCAGAGCAGCTTTCGGTTCTCGGCAAGGATCCCGCAAGTCTCATCGGCAAAAAACTATGGGACGAATTTCCATTCATGCCTGGTGAAGAAGGCTTGCGGCGCGCGATGCAAGAGCGGGTGATCGTCACCCAGGAGTATTTCCTTGGCCAACTCGGAGAATGGGTCGAGAACAGAATTTTTCCGAGCTCCGAAAACGGGTTAGTGGTGTTTCAAAGATATATCAGCGAGCGCAAGCTTGCGGAAGAAGCATTAAGGAAAGCGCAGGCGGAACTGGGACATGTGACCCGCCTTTCGACGATGGGGGAAATGGCCGCGTGGATCGCTCACGAAGTCAATCAGCCACTTGCGGCAGTCGTTACAAACGCCGAGGCGTGCCTGCGCTGGGTTCGTGCTGAACCTCTTGAGGCATACGAAGTACGTGCCGCGGTGGAGCGGATCGTCCGGGATGCAAATCGTGCAAGTGCGATCATTTCAAGGATACGCGCATTCCTGGCACGCAGCGAAGCCCACGAAGTGCCTGTCGATGTCGAACACGTGGTTCAGGAGGTAGCGAGCCTTGTGCAGGCCGAAGCGCGCGCGAAAGGAGTATCGCTGCATCTGGACATGGTTGGGAAGCTTCCGCTCGTTCTGGCCGACCCCGTTCAGTTGCAGCAAGTAATCCTGAATCTCGTAATGAATGCCATGGATGCAATGCGGTCGGTCCGTGACTCGTTGAGGGTTCTCGTGCTGGGGGCAGAGAGCTACGGCATGGACGCCGTTCTCATCAGGGTTCGGGACAGCGGTATCGGTATCGATCCAGGACATCGCGACCGCGTTTTCAATGCGTTTTATACGACCAAACGCGACGGAATGGGTATGGGCCTCGCCATCAGCCGTTCGATCGTCGAGGCCCACGGCGGCCGCATTTGGGTCACACCCAACGCCGACGACGGCGAGACATTCCAATTCACTTTACCCATCCGGCAAAAGGGCGACTGACCCATCCAGTATCGCGTTTGGGTATGCGCGACGGCGGAGCCGTGACGGAGCGCGTCATCTGCGCAAAGCCGCAGCAGAGTCAGCTCAGGAGCGTCGCCGTGCGTTCCGCTCGGTCAAGCAGAGTCCTCGTCGGACGGTTCATAGCCGTTAAGTTTTGCGTCTGAGACGCACTCGTCGCGAGTTGCAAATCCGCTCGAGGATCCCGCGACCACGTTGTTGGCCGAGTCGTACGCGACCCAACGCCATCCCTCAGCGAGATCGTGATAGATGAACCACCGCATTCATTCTTCCTCCGAGAACATTCGAACAGGCCATCGATACTCCAGAGGCCCCAGGGTCTTCATCGCAGAGTAAACACTTTTCGGGCGCGATTCAGCTGCCATAAGGAAAACAGACGGCCAACACAGCCGGTTGTTCGCGGACTGTTTGTAAGAAAGTGTTTCGCTACGAGACAGCGCCGGAAGCGCTCCGCACGCGCGTACATGGTCAATCCCGGAGCGGCGGGCGAGAAGAAGCTGCACTCGACGTTCTCGGAAATGCCGCTCGGGCAGGGCGATCTGCTGCGCATCATGACACCGGGTGGAGGCGGACTCGGCAAGCCCGCCGATCGCACGCGGGAGGAGATCGACGCTGACGTGCGCGAAGGTCAAGTGACTGCCGAGGCCGCGCGCGAGCTATACAAGTGGCGATTCTGAAGTTCGCAACATAACTCGGCCGTTCGTGCTGAGCCTAATAGGTCCCGAGGGCCAAGGCGAGCGAATAGAAACTGTCATCGCGAGCCTGCAGTTTCGAATCGAAACTGCACACGGACCGTGACATGTAAAAACAGTCACTTACAGTACATGTCATGGAAAGGAGCAAGGCGACGTGGCGATCTCGTGGCGCACGTTGTACCGTTCGCAACGGGTAGCGGAGGGTCGGCTGCTTCGTCACGTCGTTCTCGCAATGACAACTTGGGCTGGCGCGCTGTTTCTTGAGAGCTTGTCGAAGCATGAACGACCGCTGTGCCCTTCGACCGCGGCGCGGTGCGCCTGCTCAGGGCGAACGGTTTTACTAACCGCATTTATGATTGAGTACACTAGGTCCCGACGTAGGAGGCTGTGTGAAAACTCCGAATTCTCGACGTTCGCATTTCCCACACGGCAATCGAGGGTGCCGCAACGAGTACCGTTTAGTACCACATGCCTCTTCGAAAACGAGCAAGCCTCGCGGAGTGGTACCACCGAAAAAGTTTTCGCTGAGTTTTTACATAGCCCCGTAGGCCGGGATCTACAAAACAGATAGCAAAACATGACAAAACCATCCCCCTGGTCGTCCCTTTTCACCGAGTCGCTTTCCGATGCCGATCGCGACATCGCGCAGCTGATCGAGCGCCAGCGCCGGCAGAACACGGAATCGATCAACCTCGTCGCTTCGGAAAGCTACTGCCCGCGCGCCACGCTCGAAGCAGAAGCCTCCATACTCATCAACAAGA
>JAQGNH010000435.1 GCA_028291945.1 Betaproteobacteria bacterium | reverse complement strand
GCGCGGTGGGCATCGCACAGCCCAGCATCACGAAGATCGGCGGTATTACGGAAATGCGCAAGATTTTCGCGCTGGGTGAAGCGAACGGCGTCGTCGTGGTGCCGCACTCACCGTACTTCGGACCTGGTCTGCTGGCGTCGATCCACGTGTGTGCATCGAGCGCGCGCGAGATTCCGATCGAGCGCTACTACTGCGACTTCACCGAGACGCCATTCGGTGAGCAGATCATTCCCAAGAACGGCGACTTTGCCGTGCCGCAGGGGCCGGGGCTGGGGCAGGACCCCGACTTGAATCTCGTCGAGCGCATGCGCGTGGCGTAGCCATCATCGACCACTAGGCCTGACACACCCGGCGTGTTGTTTATCGCGAATCGGTAACGGAGAGCTCCGAAGCCTCTCCGAGAGGACTACGTCTCGAGTAGCGTGCCGAGCAGAGCGGGCCACCGTTTCTCGAACTCGCCTTCCCGTTGGAGTCCGCGCTTTAACAGAGCTTGGATTCGCTGCTGCGTTTCAGGCCACGTCAGCGCGGTCTGAAAGGCGTTGAGGGCGTCGAGAAGCCGGTCGGCGTCAGGCAACGAGACTTGGTTAATGAGATTCTTCGCCGCCGCGATAGGGCGCCGATCGAAGGAGGCGATCCGGCGCGCGAGCGCGTCGACGAAGCCGTCCAGCTCCGAGTCCGGGAGTGCCCGGTTAACGTAGCCGTATCGTTCGGCGGTGTCACCGTCGAAGTCGTTCGCGCCGAGAACGATCTCGAGCGCGCGGCCGCGGCCGACCAGGAGTGGGAGGCGTTCCGTACCACCGCCGCCGGGATTCAATCCCACTCCGACTTCGGGTTGGCCCAGTAGCGTGTTCTCGCGCGACGCGAAGCGCATGTCGCAGGCAAGCACGAACTCGCTGCTCACGCCGCGGACGCAGCCTCGGATCTTCGCGATGCTGACCACCGGGGACTTCGTGAGACGGACGAACGTATCCATCAGGATCGGCAGGCCGGAAGGCCCGACGGCTGTGGTGATGTTGCCTGTCTTGCCGGTCAAATCAAAGTGGGCAAGGTAGAACTCAGGATTCGCGCTCTCGAATACTACGACACACAGGCTCGGGCTGGCGTGCATGCGAGCGAGCAGATCCTGGAGGCCTTCGAATATGGTGGCGTCGACGATGTTGAAAGGCGGATTTTCGAATACAACCCTCCAGTACGCAGGCGTTTCCTCGATGACCCGCACGTGCGTCGCTGATTCAGTCATGATTCACGCTCCCTTTCTCGACCCGATGGAGCCTTGCCGCTGACCGTCTTGTAACTGTTCAGCCGGCCTGGACGACAAATCATCACAACCCAACTGAACAGTTACTGAGGCTGCTGGCGCCGGCGCAAAGTCCCTGAGGACCTTATGCTACTGCCATGGCTCCTTGGAGGGTTTTTGCGGCGGCACGGATGACATTGATCACCAGGTCGGGGTGGGAGAGCATGGGAACCGTCCGCCCAGAGCCCGTGGCAGAACACGATGCTGGGTTGGGTTTCCGTAGATTTCGATTTCATATCCTCTTCCTTTATTCAGGTTGAGCGATACCGAATCGTACGGTCGCGCGGCAGGGGCTGCCATGTCGTAGAAGCCGCTATTTCGGACAACGTGCACGTCTCTCGCGACGCGGTCCGCGTGTCTGTAAAGGTGGCATCTACGACAGTCACGCGAGATCGAGCAGGTGTAAATACCAATTTCTCGAAGTCGAGTTCGGACAAAGACGAATGTCGTTTCAGAACCCGGGTGGGGCTCTGATCACCGGAGCATCGAGTGGGATCGCCGCTGTTTATGCGGAACGGCTGGCGCGCCGCGGCTATGACCTGACCATCGTTGCGCGTAACCGGAGTCGTCTCGATGCGCTGGCTGCCCGGATCAGTGATGACACCGGCCGCGCGGTTGAAGTCTTCGTGGCCGATCTCGGCAAACGTGAGGATCTCGCGCGCGTCGAAGCCGCGCTGAAGCAGGACGCTAGCTTGACCATGCTGGTGAACAATGCCGGCGTCGGCGCGGTCGCACCGATGATGCATTCCGACGTCGATCGGATGGAAGAGATGATCAAGCTCAACGTCGTCGCGCTGATGCGTCTCACCTATGCCGCCGCGCCGGCGTTTGCGGCTCGCGGACACGGCGCGATTATCAACATCGCATCGGTCGCTCCGATTGCTCCGGATATGTTGAATGGCGTGTATGAAGGAACGAAGGCGTTCGTGCTGACTTTCTCGCAATCGCTGCATCACGAATTCGCCGATAACGGCGTACGAGTCCAGGTCGTGCTGCCGGGCGCCGAAAGAATCATGCCGGTGGGCGAGATGGTCGACGCTGGGCTCGCTGGTCTGGACCTCGGAGAATTGGTGACGATTCCCTGACCTCTCAGAACGAAGCCAGTGGAGGCGCCGCGTTTCTAATCGCTTGTGGCGTCTGACCGAACGCGCGCACGAAACTTCGACGCATCCGTTCCCGATCCCCGAATCCTGTCTCATTGGCGATCGATTCGATCGGAAGGCGCCCTTGCTCGAGCATGAGCCGTGCGGCTTCCAGCCGGAGATTCTCGATCGCTTTGGCCGGAGACAGCCCCGTTTCGGCGCGGAATACCCGGCTGAATTGGCGGGGGCCCAGGCACGCAGTCTCCGCGAGATCTTCGACCGAGAGCGATGCGCTGAGGTTGCGCTTGGCATACAAAAGCGCTTTCTGCACACGATCCGATTTTGCATCGAGATCGAGCAGCGTCGAGTGTTGTGATTGGCCACCGGCGCGCCGATGATGCATAACGAGCACTCGCGCAGCCTCGCGCGCTCTTTCAGCGCCAAGATCGCGTTCTACGAGACTTAGCGCCAGGTCGAGCCCGGCCGTCATGCCGGCGGACGTCCAGATAGGACCATCGGCGATGAAGATCCGATCGACCTCCACGGTCGCTTTTGGATACCGGCGCCGGAGCTCTTCGGCGAACATCCAGTGGGTCGTCGCGCGGCGGCCGTCGAGCAATCCGGCCTCGCCGAGGATGAAAGCTGCGATGCAGATCGATGCGACTCGGCGGGTGTTCGTGGGCGCGCCGCGCAGGAAGGAAAGCAACTGCTGCGACGGGGTACGTACGTCGGGAGGAGAGCCGACGAACAGCGTGTCGAATGCCGAATCCGCCACGCACTCGGTGTCGACTTCCATGCCAAACGAGTTGGCGACGCGGCCACCCGCCACGGACGTAACATGGACGTCGTAGAAGCGATCGCCCAACACCAGGTTCGCCGCCTCGAAAGCCGCAAGCGGCGCGAAGCTGAGTGTGGCGAAGCCGTCGGGCACCAGCAGTGCGACGCGAAGCATCGGGGCCCCCGAAATCATCGTCGGCGTCGGTTACAGAGGTTGCTGAAAGCAACCGGAAGCGACGTGTATCCCCGGCTCCTCCTTCCGGCAATACCCGAGCGAGCGCAAAGTCCGCTCTAGGCACCATTATCCTCGATGCGGATAGTTTTTCGAACACACCGTCACGCGTCCTGAGCGCGCTGGCGGCGTTGATATTGAAATCGATGCCTATGCAAAGCCTGTTCACCGCCGCGGGGTGTTCGAGCGCAGTACAGGCGCCCGTCGATGCCTTCGGCGGGCTCGACGTGCTGGTCGACAACGCTTCGACTGCGGTCAGCGGCAACGTCGAGACGCTGGACGACGATGGGCTGATGGAACGGCTGACCGGCAAGACGCTCCCTTACATGCGCTGCTGCCGCAACCGCGCGCTCTCCACGGTGGCGCGGGCCATCGGAACGATTGCCGATTCCGGGTACGGCGACACGCTGCTCGCGTTGATCTCGCACAGCACGTAGGTGTCCGCGCCGGACGCTGTCTTGGGCCCCAGCAGAAAATCGCAGTCCCACAAAACGGGGAGGCCGCCGGTCTCGATGCCGAAGCGCCGCTGCATCGCCGGCACCCATTCCTCTTCGAGCTGCTGCTTGAGTGACTGGTAGCCGGGCAACGTCGGCGGGTGATACGTGCGCGGGGTGGGTCGCGGCGCCGCCTCCACTGGTGCGCCGGGCGGCGGCGGGTACAACGCATTGATCGCCTGGAGTCCGAAACCCTCCACGCGACCGTGTACCACGTAGCACCGGACCATGCCCTCGGTCAGTCGCTTCTGATATTCCTGATCGAGCATTCCGCCGCCGTTCTCGAAGTACGCCTCGCAGCGCTGGGAGAAAGCATCTATGGTCATGCGCTCCTCGGCGGCTCCCCGCTCGGCGTGCCGGACGCGCACGATGGTTTCGCTTCTCCCCTGAAGGAAAGGAGGTAACAGAGGGAAACCCTCGGTTTCCCTCTGTTCGTACATCGGGCCCTCGAGCTCAACCTTCCAGACGCCGATGCCGCCATTGCCGCGGAGCTGCTTGAGCACGCGCGCGCCGCCGACGAGGCGCACGGGCAGTTCCTCCCGCATCTGCGCCGCGCTGCGATACAGGTAGGTATCCGCGCTCCATCCGATGTCGCGGGTCGTGTAGAGGACCTCCTTCGTTCCGAGCTTCGCGATGACGTCCGGATGGCCGCTCACGAACACGCCGGCGGCGGCGACTTCGCGCAGGATAGCGTCGAGAACCGAGCGGTCGCGGCCGTCCTGTAGCGGATTCACCCAGACCAGCACGCTGTCCACGCTCATGAGCTGCCGGCGCACCTCGTCGGCGAATGCCTCGTCGTAGACGGCTCTTTCGGCCTGCGCGCCCAGATCGGCGAGCGCCCTAAAAAGCGGCAGGAAGCGGCTTTCCTCCGGAGCAGACCTGCGTCTTGCCTCGCGATCCCCGCGATCGAGAATCGCAACGCGGACCGGGCGAGCGGCCTCAGTCGCTGCCATCGTGTTTCCTGGTCTTCGCGCCAAGCGCTTTGAAAGCGGAGTGGCCCCCCTGTACGAACCGCGCGTCGAAACCTGCATCGCGCAGTGCGATGGCGGTTTTGCAGCCGATGTGGAAGCCGTACGCGCAGTACACCGCGACCGGTTGTTCTTTCGACAGCTCGGATGCCCATTCTTGCACGCGCTCGGGGTCACGCCACTTCACACCGTCCACGATCTCCTGCTGCCGCGACACGAAGTGCCGCGGACGCGTGTCGATGACCTGGATCTCGCCTGCGTCGAGCATTGCCTTGACCTCATCGACGCGGATTCCGGGGATCGGGAATTCAGGCTGTTCCAGCGGCCGCGGCGGCAGCGTCTGGGCGGCATCCTGGTAGCGGCCCTGCACGACCGCCCAGTCGATGTTCCTGAACCACGTGTCGATGTACGCGGCGGCGTTCGCGCCGAAGTCGATGTGATAGGCGTGCTCGTACATATCGAGCGCGAGTACTGGCATGCCGGTAACGATAGCCTGAGGATGTTCGGACGCGTACTGGTTGATGAGGCGCTTGTCACGGGGCACGTAAGACATCAGTACCCAGCCGGAACCGCCGGAAAGCGCCTTGGCCATCGCTACGAATTCAGATTTCCAGCGCTCGTACGAACCGAAGCTCTCGGTGATTGCGTCGGCGAATACCTTCGGCGGCCTGCCGCCTTCCCCACCCAGACACGCGAAATAGATTTCGTGCAGCAGTGTCGAATTCAACGCGAGCAGTTGCTCCCGTTTCAGGCCGTTCAGCTCCGGTGCCAGCATCTTTTCGAAATCAGCCGCCTCGAGCTTGGCGGTGATCGCGTTGAGCTTGCGCACGGCGCCCCCGTAATTGTTCTCGTAATGACTTTCGATCAACTTTTCCGAGAGCCCGTGCAAAAGCCACGGGCGGCACCAGATCGGCGCTATTTCGTACTTCATGTGCGTTCCTCCGAGTTGTGGCCCGGCACCGGAACGACGGGAATGCTGCTGAAGAGTGAATGCATTTCGCCTCGTTCGCTCGGATTGCCGGAGCGCTTGCAGAACTTGGGCGAAATGCCTTGGGTGGAAGCCGGGCGTCTGCACGAGCCCGACAAGTGAACCTTATAACGGAGTCGCCATCATGTCAAAACGGAGGCTTCGTGGGTCCGTCGATCGCTTTCCACGCCGAGTGCCCGCCCGTCATGAACTTCGCATCACAAGTCGCTCAAGCACTGTCGCAAATCCCTTTTCGCTTCGTCCTCGCGGTCCGGGAAAAATGCTACGCGGATGGCGGAGGCGGCAACCGCGACGGCTTTCCACGTCCGCATGAAGTCTTCACTCACGGGCGAGTCGGCGGTGTAGCCGGCCAGCGCGGCGGCGCGTTCGGTGGGCCAGCGCCAGCGCCACACATCCAAAGCAGGATGACTGATGTAAGCGTCGCCAAAATCAATCAGGCCCTGGAAGCGCTCGGTGCTCCGGTCAACAAAGGTGTGAGGCGGACCGGGGTTGGAGTGCAAAGCCCGGAACTCTTGCGATTCGGGCAGGGCGGCCAATGTGCGTTCTCGCAGCGTTTCAAATGGAATCTCCAGCGGCCACGCCCGCCCATTCTCTTCAAGTCGCCTGATGACTACGTCGAAATATTCGGACAGCCGCCTTTTGAAGTCGGCCGCGGTGCGGTCGGTGGGGAAGTGAGCACTGTCGTGAAATGGCTGCTGCGGGATGGCATGGAGGCGGCGCAGTAACCGCCCCACGCTGAAGATGACGTCGTGCCGCGCGTCGGGCGTAAGGGTGGCGTCGGCGTAGGCCACGCCCGGCATCCGGGTCTGGATGTTGTATTCCAATAAGTTGGTCTCGCGGTTGTAGCCGAGGACGCGCGGGACAGGCAGGTCGGGCGCGGCCGCCGCCAGTTGGTTGAGAAAAAAAACTTCGCGGGCGAGGCTGGTGCCGACGCGCACTTGTTGCGGCCGCTGTACCTTGAGCACGATTGCCTCATCTACGATGTAGGTCCGCGCTTCGCCGCCCGATTCATCAACGCGCGTCATGGCTTTTGCCGTTGGCACGAAACGGCGCACGCAGCGCAGCACCTCGGCCTCCGGCAGAACCGCGTCGGGCGCATTGGGCTGCAGGTAATACTCTTTGAGCATGCTCATGTAGACGTCCCTTTCAGTGGCGGATGCGGCGGCGTGCCTACGCTTCGATCTCTGGCGATTCCTCCGCGATCGGTTTGATCGCGCCTCCAATCGCCTTCCAGGCCGAGTGACCGCCCTTCATGTACTTCGCGTCGAAGCCGGCCTCCCGCAGTTCGATCGAGCAGCGCGGCCTTGATATGGAAACCGCCGTGCTGCGCGTGGAATCCGAGAATCCCCGGCGGTGGAGCTTTTCCCAGCGCATGCTGGCGGAAGGCGTCCTCGACCGCGGCGATGCATTCGTCGGACGTGAGCAGCCGCTCGACGTCGCTGCGCGACAGGAGGAGAGTGCCGGCGCCACGCGTGTCTGCGCGTGGCTGGCTGGATAGAACGATTCCGTTGCCCATAGCCGTACTCCTCCCCTGAGGGATCGGAGCAGCGCTTGGGACGGAAATCGTCTGTTTAGGACCGGGTGCCTGCGGAAGACCCGGCTAGGCTCGACTGCCTTTGCGGCTGGATCGACGCCTACGTAATGCGAAAAACTTTATAACAGAGTTGTGATAGCGTCAACGCCGATCTCAAGTCTATGCTACTCGCGAGCTTCGGCTGACGGCCGATCCGGCGCTGATGGCGATCGGCCAAGCCGCAGGATCCGGACCTGGAACTCGTCGAGCGCATGCGCGTGGCGTAGGCATCATCGAGCACAATGAAAAGGAAGGACACTGCACATGAATCTTGATCTGAAGGGCAAATCGGTGCTGGTCACCGGCGGGAACCGCGGCGTGGGCCTTGCCATCGCGCTGGCCTTCGCTGAGGAAGGTGCGAACGTCGCCGTCTGCGGCCGCGACAAGGCGGCACTCGCGGAGGCGGAAGCGAAGATCGCGGCGAAGGGCGTCAAGGCGAAGGCCGTCGCGGTCGATCTCTTCACCGCTGAAGGTTGTATAGGCGCAGTGCAGGCGGCGGTCGATGCCTTCGGCGGGCTCGACGTGCTGGTCAACAACGCTTCGACTGCGGTCAGCGGCAACATCGAGACGCTCGACGACGAGGGGCTGATGGAACGGCTGACCGGTAAGACGCTCGCTTACATGCGCTGCTGCCGCGCGGCGCTACCGCATCTGCGGAAGTCGGGGCGCGGTCGCGTGATCTGTATCGGCGGCAGCGCCGCGCGCCATGCCGGCGCCACCGCGCTACCGAGTGCGCTCGGCAATTCGTCCATCATCGCCTTCGTCAACCAGTTCAGTAAGACGGTGGCGGCCCAGGGCATTACGGCGAACGTCGTACACCCGCCCTTCACGAAGACCGACCGGTATCCAAAGCGCCTCGCCGCGCGGGCGAAGCAACTCGGCGTGAGCGAGGCAGAGGCCGAGAAGAGCTTCATCAAGCAGTTCCCCATTGGCCGCCTCGTCGAGCCGAAGGACATCGCGCCGATGGTGCTCTTCCTCGCCTCACCGCATGCATCGGCGATCACGGGCCAGAGCATTGCCATCGACGGCGGCTCGACGCCGGGAATTTATTATTAGGCGACAACCTCGTCATGAAGTCGGCTGCGCGTGCACCTCGACGCCGTTTGACGACTCTTTAAAGTGTTCATGTTGTGTTGCTCATGACAATGGGAATACGATGTCCTTGGAAAACTGCATTCGCCAATAACGCGCAGTACCAGCCCGATCCCTTGGCGTAAGTCGGTGCGCCTTTCACGAAAGTTGGTGAACCATGGACAGTCTCGCGCGTAACTTCTCGTGGTTCTCCTCTCTTCTGGTTGGTTTGTTCGCGCTGCTATCCGTGGAGTACTCCGCCGCGCAAAGCTATCCGTCTCAACCTGTGACTCTTATCGCCGGCTTTGGAGCCGGGGGAGAAGTCCATCGCACGGCCCACCTGATGGGTCAGTGGCTCTCGGAGCGACTCGGCCAGCCATTCGTCATTGAAAACCGCGTCGGTGATTTCACCAACGTCGCCACTGAGGCGGTTGTGCGCGCGCCCGCCGACGGCCACACGTTGCTTGTGATCAATACCGCCAACGCGATCAATGCCGCACTCTATGACAAGCTCAACTTCAACTTCATGCGCGACATCGCACTGGTTGCCGGATTGGTGAGAATTCCGATTGTCCTGGTTGTAAATCCATCGCTCCCGGCAACGACAGTGCCCGAGCTCATCGCCTACGCCAAGGCGAATCCCGGTAAGCTCAAGATGGCCGGGCCTACCATTACGCTTGCTCTGGCGTCGACATCGTTCGCGATGATGACCGGCCTCGATGTGGCTCACGTGCTCTATTCCGGCGATGCGACCGCTCTCAAAAACTTGCTGGCCGGCGAGCTGCAGACCCAATTCGCCGGTTTGGGCGCCACCAAGGGATACATCGCCGCGGGCAAGGTGCGTGCGCTCGCGGTGGGGAGTGCAACACGCGAGCGGGGCCTGCCGGATACCCCGACTATTGGAGAATTCGTACCCGGTTACGAGATGAGCGCATGGCTCGGGATCGGCGCGCCCAAGAACACACGGCCCGAGATTGTTGCGAAGCTGAACAATGAAATCGCCGCCGGCCTCTCGCATTCCAAGGTGCAGTCGCACCTCGCCGAGGAGGGCCATGTCCCTATGCCGATGACATCAGCTCAGTTTGAAAAATTTGTTGCTCAAGAAACCGAGAGGTTGGGCAAGTTGGTCAAGCTGAC
>JAQGNH010000430.1 GCA_028291945.1 Betaproteobacteria bacterium | reverse complement strand
CGCATCGTCGCTTTCGAGTTGACGCGCATCCTCGGCCAGCAGGTCATCGTCGACAATCGGCCGGGCGGCGGGCTCACCATCGGCATCGACATGGTCGTGCGCGCCTCACCCGACGGCTACACGATCGGCTACGGCAACATCGGCGGGCTCGCGATCAACCGCATTATTCTCCCCAAGGTTCCCTACGATTCCCTGAAAGACGTGCAGCCGATTGCTCAGACCAACACCGGGAATCAGCTGCTCGCAGTAACCAACTCTTTGCCGGTGAAATCGGTGCGTGAGTTGATCGATTACGCGAAGGCGAATCCCGGCAAGCTTTTGAACGGCTCTTCGGGTAACGGTACGCCCGGTCATCTGGCCGGCGAACTGTTCAAGCAGATGGCCCATGTCAGCATCACGCACGTTCCTTACAAGGGCGGCGCACAGGCGATGACCGAGATGATGACGGGAGAGGTGCAGCTCATCTTCGAGAGCACGAGCTCGATCGCAGCACATCTCCGGACCGGCCGCCTGCGAGGCATCGCGGTAACGGGCCTCAAGCGCACGCCGAGCTTCCCTGACATCCCGACCATCGCCGAATCGGGCGTGCCGGGTTACGACGTCACAGTGTGGGCTGGACTCATCACGCCCGTCGGCGTTTCCAAAGCCGTCATCGCCAAGTTGAACGATGCGGTGAATCAGGCGATGGTCTCACCCAGCCTGATGGAGAAATACGCGGCGAACGGAACAGAGACCGTGCGCAGCACGCCGGAAGAATTTGGTGCGTTGATCCGGCGTGAAGTCGAAAAATACGCGGTGCTCGCGAAAACGCTGAAGACGAAGGTGGATTGATGTCCTGCTACTTCCTGACGTACTTGGCCACATTCTTGAGCGCGACCTCAGCGCCATAAATGTTTCCCTGACCGTCCGCCGCAACCCCTTCCGGCACGTTTTCTTTCTCCGGCTCCGGGCCAACACCCGGAATCATCACCTTGACCACGCCGTCCTTGACGCTGCCTATCCGGATGCCGCGCCGGAAGCCCGGATTCAGTTTGGCGGTCGACGCGTGATCGGCTACATAAATGGTATCGCTCGCGTCGATATAGATCGCGCTCGGCCGGCCGAACTGTTTCCACTCCGCCAGAAATTTGCCTTCCTGATCGAAAATCTGGATGCGATTGTTGGTGCGATCACCCACGAACACCCGTCCGCTCGAATCGATTGCAATCGCGTGCAACTCGCCGAACTCGCCGGGGGCGGTACCTTTCCGGCCCCAAGTCTTGATGAACTTACCATCTTTCGAAAATTTCACGATGCGCGCGTTCGAATTGCCGCCATGACCGTCAGCGACGAAGATGTCGCCGTTCGGCGCCGTGACGACGGCGGATGGCCGGTTGAACGTGTCGTTTGTTTCTCCGGCGACGCCAGGCTTGCCAAGCGTCATCAGCATCTTGCCTTCGGGGCTGAACTTGACGACCACGTGGCCCTTGCCGTCTTTGCCTTCGGCGTCGGCGACGAAGACGTTGCCCTCCCGGTCGGCATGTATGCTGTGCGGGAACACGAAGAGTCCCCCGCCGAAGCTCTGCGTGAGCTTGCCTGAGGGATCGAACTTGAGGATCGGCGCCAGGTTCGAGCCGGCGCACGTATTGGCGCCGCAGCGCTCGAATACCCAGACGTTGCCGTGACGATCGATGTCCACCGTGCTTGTCGATCCCCATGCCCGGTCCAGTTTCGCCCAACCGTGCTCGATCGAATACGAAGTGCGTTCATCGGGTGTGCTGGCCGCGCGCATCGTATCTGCGCATCCGGAGATCAATGTGGCGACTGCCGTGCAGACGGTGACGATCGTTCGGGATGACATGCTCATCGGTTTTTCCTTTCGCATGAAATAGAAATTCACAGTATCCCCTCCTGAAGATGCGAGGGTCAGTCTACGCTCTCCGAGCCCGGGCGGTTAACGTCACATAAGCTGGCGCCGTACCCACGTCTCGGAGTAAAACGGGTCCACTAAGCTTAGCTGTTCAACTTCGAACTCCACTGCGTTACGATCGATCCCACAATCGCTGGTAGCCACACGCGGGCTGATCTGTGTGTATCCCCAATATGACTTACTGTTCGTCGTGAGCCTTCGACGAACCCAGGACAAGCTTGGCGAAGCCAATGAACAGCAGTGCTTCCGTTCGGGCCTTCGAGCAAGCTCCGGACAGGCTTCGACGAACTCAGCCCGAACGGAATTCTGCAATTATTTTCGGACAGTCGTGATGACCGAGCTGCTATTCAGAGAAGATGCTTATTTGAGGACTGCGAGCGCGCGTGTGCTTGCGGTGCATCCGCACGGAATCGAGCTCGACCGCACGATTTTCTATCCGATGGGTGGCGGCCAGGTGGGCGACACGGGCGCGCTCGTGCGCGCGAATGGCGAGCGCATTGCAATCGCCGACACGCGCAAAGGGGAGATGGACACTGTGCTGCACGTCCCGCCGCCGGGCGCAACGCAACCGGACATCGGTGAGACGCTCACGCTCGAGATCGACTGGGCGCGCCGCTACTCACTCATGCGCTTACACACTGCGCTGCACGTGATGTCGTGCGTGGTGGTGGCGCCGGTCACCGGCGGAAACATCTCACCCGACAAGGCACGCCTCGATTTCGATATCGACATGAGCCTGCTCGACGCTGCGAAAATCGCGCATGAGACGAATGCCCTGATCGCTCGCGGTGTGGAGACGGAAACAGTGTGGATCACCGAAGAGGAGCTCGACGCCCGGCCGGACCTCGTCAAGACCATGAGCGTGCAACCACCGCGCGGCGCCGGACGGGTGCGACTGCTCAGCATTCCGGGCATCGACCTGCAGCCCTGCGGCGGCACGCACGTGAAGAACATCGGAGAGATCGGCGCGATCCGCGTAATCAAGATTCGTAGCGAAGGAAAGCGTAACAAACGCGTAGAGATCGCGCTCGAGTGATTCGACCGTGGTAGGGCGCGCCTGCTCAGGACACGGCTTCGACTGTGCGAGGTGCGCGCTCAGCACGAACGGGTTTCCGTTCGCCCCGAGGGTCGCGCAGCGACGCGCTCGAAGGGGAACGCCGGCATTCATCCTTTCCGCCGCGCGGAGCGCGCCTGAACCACGAGATCGCCACGTCTCCGTGCTGGCTCCGGATCACAGTTTCGGTTTCCTCGCCTTTTCCGCGCGTGGTTTGCTCTAGGGCCAAGCGCTGTATTACAATTGTATGTATCGTGTAATACAAAGAGGTTAGCATGACTTTGTCCGTGCGGATTCCGGTGCGCGTCGAGCAGGACCTTGCGGAGTATTGCGCCAAAAACAAGGTGAGCAAAAGCGAGGCTGTAAAACGCGCTCTAGATGAGTTTCTGGCGACAAAGCAGTCGGAACAGAGCCCATACGAGCTCGGGAAGGATCTGATCGGCGCACATACCGACGAGTCACCATCCGAAGACGTCGCTCGCGAAACGAAACGACTTCTGCGTCAGCGGTTCCGACCCGCAACCAAGTGACTGGCGCGCTCGTCGATACCGGCTTTTTGGTCGCGTTATTTCGCCGAAACGACCGCCTTCGGTCGGCGGCGCGTGACTATCTGCGCGAGCACACGCACGGCCTCGCCACAGTGTCGCCGGTGATTGTCGAGACGTGTTTATTTCTCGACGCGCGCGGCAAGTCCGACTTGCTTGAATGGGTTATTCGCGGCGCCATTGCCGTGGTTGATGTTCCGGTCGACGCTTATCCAGAAATCAAGGCAAGCATAAACAAGTATGCGGACCGCGACATCGACTTCGCGGATGCTGCCCTCATCTGGTTTGCCGCCATGAGCGGGTGCCGCAGCATACTTACCGTAGACACAAGGGACTTCAGCATCTTGCGAATCAAGGGAAACAAGCGCTTCGAAGTGGTGCCGTGGGCCGGAGAGCGTAAGGGTCGCTGATGCGATCATGATGCGCATTCGTGATGACGGGCGCGCTCGCGCGGTGCAGCCGGTTCACGCCCATCGACGCGCTGCGGGTGCATTCGCAGCAAGCGACGGGTGTTACGCGATGCGTTCGACCCATCGCATCTGCTTTCATCATCCGTGAGTCAGCAGCAGGTCGGTGGTGCGGTCGGTCACGTGATACATTTCGCTGCTGCTCTGCGTCGAACCTCTTCCGATGAAGCGAACGAATTCCTCGTACTTCCATAACCGCATCCGCGCGCGATGAATCGCGGCGGGATCAGTTTTCACAACCGGTTCGCGTTCTGGCTGGGAACGCTCGCGCTCGCCATGGGCGTCTGCGCGCACTTCCCGATGTTCATCGCTGCGGCTCCGATGGGTTACCGCATGGTCGGCATGCCGATGGACGCAATGATGTGGACCGGCATGGCGCTGATCCTGGCCGGGCTCGTCGCGTCGATATACGGGCTCGTTCCGCGCCACGCGCAGTTAAAGAAGCTGCTCCGTCACGAAAATGAGCGCGCGATATCGCTGGTCAAAGCCGACGACTCGCCGCTCACGAAAGCGCACTGGCGGCTACTCGGTGTGCTCATCGTGGCGCTGGTCGTTGACATCATGAAACCGGCAACCCTAGGCTTCGTCGTGCCCGGGCTCGCGGCTGAGTACGGAATCACGAAGGAGCACGCGAGCCTCCTCGCGCTCACGGCGCTGATCGGCACCACGGTCGGCTCTGTCCTGTGGGGTGTGATGGCGGACGTACTCGGGCGGCGCGCCGCGATCCTCATTTCGTCGCTCCTCTTCGTAGGCACTGCGGTCTGCGGCTCGATGCCCGCATTCGAGTGGAATCTCTTCATGTGTTTCCTCATGGGCGTTTCCGCGGGCGGCTTGCTGCCGATCGCGTTCACGCTCATGGCGGAGACGGTGCCTTCACGTCATCGCGGCTGGCTCCTCGTGCTCCTCGGCGGCATCGGCACGACGGGCGGTTATCTCGCGGCGAGCGGGTGCGCAGCGTGGCTCGAGCCGGATTTCGGATGGCGCATCCTGTGGTTTCTCAATCTGCCGACGGGACTCCTGGTGATCGCGCTCAACCGCTACCTCCCGGAATCGCCGCGGTTCCTCATGCACAGGGGGCGGCACCAGGAAGCGCGTCATGTGCTCGAGCGTTACGGCGTGCGCGTGGTCGAGCTGGACCCGGGACTATCCGCGTTCGTGCCGAAGCAACGAGGGGACACGCGACGCCTGCTCATGAGAGGCTCGATCGTCGTGGTCACAGCGGGGCTCGTGTTGTGCGGGGTCGCGTGGGGGCTCGTCAATTTCGGTTTCTTGCTGTGGCTCCCTTCCAATCTACGCGCGATGGGGATGAGCGGCGGCGCCGCCGATGCACTACTTGCGAAATCGGCGTTTCTCGCATTGCCTGGTGCGCTGCTGGTCACGTGGATGTACCACAAGTGGAGCACCTACAAGACGCTGGTGCTGTTCGCGTTGATCGCGGCGGCTGCGCTGACCGGCTTTTCGATGCTGGGGCGCGGTGCGTCAGACGCAAATACCCTGTTTACCGCGCTCACGATCGTCCTGCTGGTCAGCATCAGCGGCGTGATCGCAATGCTGATCCCCTATGCGACCGAGATCTATCCCGTACAGGTGCGCGGAACGGGGAGCGGCGTCATCGCCGGAAGCAGCAAGGCGGGCGGGATCGCCGCCGCGGGTCTCGGGGTGACCGGTTTCTACGCGGTGCTTGCCACCTCTGCGATTGGCGTGGCGATACCGCTGGCGGCGGCAGCGATCGTCCTCGCGATCAAAGGCATCGAAACGCGGGGGCGAAGCCTGGAGGACATTCACGCCGGTGCGGGCGCGAAGCCGCTCGCGACAGAGCAGCCGTAGACGTTCAAGTGCGGTGAAATCGCGCGGGTGGAGCTGCTGCTTGCTCTCACGCTGGGTATTGCGGCTTACGGGCGTCCATCCCTTCCACAGTGTCGCCGTGCGACGTCATTTTTCATTCAAGCGCCCCGGCCCTTAGCTTGCTATCGTCATGCACCAGTCGAGGGCTGCATGTCGCGCAGATGTCCAATACAGGGCATCAGAGCGGTTCATCGGCTCTTGGCAATCGTACTTGATCGAAGCGCAAGCAAAGATCTGTTGACACCACCGTCAGCCACGGCGAACTACATCGTAAACGGCCGCTGCATCTTTTCGATCAACGCCGGCTGCAATGCGTTCGAGGCGGCCTGTGCGCTCGATACGGCGGATTAAGTTGACGCGCGTGTGCACGGATGTTGCTTGCGCAACGTTAACGTACGCTGAAAATCCGGATTCATTCTTCATCATGCATCGCTATCGCAGTGCATGCCATCACCCTAAGGGACAGCAAATTGTCGAGCGGAAAAGCTAAACGCATCCTCGTTACAGGCGGCGCGGGATTTGTCGGGTCGCACCTGTGCGAGCGTCTCCTTTCGGAGACAAACGAAGTTATTTGCCTGGATAACTTTCATACAGGCTCGAGAACGAACGTCGCTCACTTGAGGGACAATCCTCGCTTCGAGCTCTTGCGGCATGATGTCACCGAACCGTTCCTCGCCCAGGTGGACGAGATCTACAATCTTGCGTGTCCCGCATCTCCCATTCACTACCAGAGCGACCCGATCCATACGATGAAGACGAGCGTGCTGGGTGCGCTCAACACGCTCGGCCTCGCACGTCGCACAGGCGCGAAGACCATGCTTGCATCTACGAGCGAAGTCTATGGTGATCCGCAAGTCCATCCGCAGAAAGAGAGCTACTGGGGCCATGTAAACCCGAACGGCACGCGCGCGTGCTACGACGAAGGCAAACGTTCGGCGGAGACCCTGTACTTCGATTATCACCGCCGGCATGCCGTGCGCATCAAGGTCGCACGCATATTCAATACGTACGGTCCGCGCATGCACGCAAACGATGGGCGCGTGGTCTCGAACTTCGTCGTGCAGGCGCTTACGGGGCAGCCGATTACGATTTATGGCGACGGTCAACAGACGCGGTCGTTCTGCTTTGTCAGCGATCTGGTCGACGGCTTTATCCGACTCATGAACTCCCGCGACGAATTCACAGGTCCCGTGAATCTCGGCAACCCGGCCGAGTTCACAATGCTCGAGCTTGCAGAGCTCGTGCTGACGCTCACGGGTTCGCGCTCGCGCCTTTTGTTCAAGCCGCTGCCGGCGGACGATCCGAAGCGCAGGCGCCCGGATATTACACTCGCCCGAAAGGAACTCGGATGGAGCCCGACTATTTCGACCGAGGAAGGCCTCAAGAATACGATCGCGTACTTCGACCGCGCGCTGGGACGCAAGTCGATGACGCCTCATCTGGAAGAGATCGCAGCATGAGTCACGCGCCGCAAAAGAAAACGCGTGATGCCGTGCTCGTGACCGGAGGCGCAGGTTATATCGGCAGCCACACGTGTAAAGCGCTGGCTCGGGCAGGTTACGTGCCGATCACGTACGACAACTTCGTCCATGGGCATCGTTGGGCAGTACGCTGGGGACCGCTCGTGGAAGGCGACATCTGCGATCGTCAGTTGCTGGAATGGGCAATCAAGGAACATGCGGTCAAGGCTGTCATTCATTTCGCGGGCTACGCGTACGTCGGTGAGTCGATGTCGAGACCGGCCAAGTATTTCGAAAACAATGTCGCCAATACGCTGACGCTTCTCGAAGCGATGCGCATCTGCGGCGTGCACGACATCGTGTTCTCGTCGACATGTGCGACGTACGGCATGCCGCTGCAACTCCCCATCACCGAGGATCACCCTCAGGAACCGATCAATCCATACGGTGAATCGAAGCGGGTCGCGGAGAAAATGCTGCACTGGTGGGGCAAGGCCCACGGTTTGCGCTGGACCGCGTTAAGATATTTCAATGCTGCAGGCGCCGACCTCGAAGGAGACATCGGCGAAGACCACCGGCCTGAAACGCATCTCATCCCGCTCGCACTCGCATCGGCGACAGGAGACCGTGATGTGTTGGACATCTATGGGTCCGACTACCCGACGCACGACGGCACCGCCGTACGCGATTACATTCACGTCGCGGATCTCGCTTCCGCTCATGTCGCGGCGCTCCGCAGGCTGGAAGGCGGGGGAGAGAGTACCGCGATGAATCTTGGTACTGGAAAGGGGTACTCGGTTCGCGAGGTGATCACGATGATCGAGCGCGTGAGCGGTCGCAAGGTGCCCATACGGCAAGCCGCGCGGCGGGCTGGCGATCCGCCGATGCTCGTTGCAGGTGCGCACCTTGCGCACGAGTTGCTGGGATGGCAGCCGCAGCACTCGTCGCTGGAGACGATTATCGCAACGGCCTGGCGATGGCATGCGGCTCGCCATGAGAAAGTTCAAGTGCCCGTGCTGAGCTTTACCCGGCAGCACAGTCTGACGGGCGTGCCGGCCGGCTGAACCGGCTATGGATCAAGTCAGCACGCTGCGAAACCGCCTGCAATTCGGGCCCTCCACGGGCGTCAGCGAGGCTACGGGTGCCCGGAGCGCAGCATCACTTCCTGCGCGGCCCGTCACGTCGGGCAAATTTCTGCGGATCGGCGCGGACAAGCTCTGGGTCAAAGGCGTCACGTACGGCACGTTTCGCCCTGCACCGGAAGAGTCTGACGGCTACCCGCCGGCGCACACGATAGAAGCCGATTTCGCGGCCATGGCAGCCGCGGGCGTCAACACGCTGCGTACTTACACCGTGCCGCCGACTTCGCTGCTCGATGCCGCGCACGAGCATGGCCTGCGCGTGATGATCGGCCTGCCATGGGAGCAGCACGTTGCGTTCCTCGATACGCCGGGGACGCCGGATTCGATTGTCTCGCGCGTGCGCGACGCGGTGCGACGCTGTGCAGGGCATCCCGCCGTGTTTTGTTATGCGGTAGGCAACGAGATCCCTGCGCCTATCGTTCGCTGGCACGGGCGACGGCGCATCGAACGATTCATTCGCCGGCTGTACGAAACGGTGAAAAGCGAGGATCCGCGCGCGCTCGTCACTTACGTGAACTACCCGACGACCGAATATCTGCAGCTGCCTTTCCTGGATATCGTGTGCTTCAATGTTTACCTCGAGTCCGAAGAGCGACTCGGTGCGTATCTCGCGCGGCTCCAAAATATCGCGGGTGAGCGTCCTCTCGTGCTCGCCGAGATCGGTCTCGACAGCCGCCGCAATGGCGAAGCTGCTCAGGCCGAGAGCCTCGCATGGCAGTTGCGCGCGACGTTCGCAGCCGGGTGCGCCGGCGCTTTCGTCTTCGGATGGACCGACGAGTGGCATCGCGGCGGCTACGATATCGACGACTGGGACTTCGGCCTCACGACGCGCGATCGGCAGCCCAAGGCTGCGCTCGCTGCGGTCGAGGCCGCGTATTCCCAAATTCCGTTTGCACACGACCTGCCGTGGCC
>JAQGNH010000428.1 GCA_028291945.1 Betaproteobacteria bacterium | reverse complement strand
TAGACGTCCTGAGCCACAACTATAAACCTCGAGCGCCGAACCGCGGAGACGCTCAAGAAGAGCGGAGGTAAGCATGGCTGCACGATCGATTGGGACATTGAGCATTTCGTTCGGACTGGTCTCGATTCCGGTGAAGCTCTATTCCGCCACAGAGGCAAGTCGGGCGATCTCCTTCAACCTGCTGCACAAAGGCTGCGGATCGCGGCTCAAGCAGCAGTACATCTGCGTGAAAGAGAACGTGTCGGTCACTCGCGAGGACATGGTAAAAGGCTACGAATTCGCGAAAGACCAGTACGTCATGTTCTCTCCCGAAGAGCTGAAGGCGCTCGAGGAAACCGGGACGCAGAGCGCCGAGATTACCGAGTTCGTGCCGATCGAAGCCATCGACCCGGTGTTTTTCGACAAAGCGTACTATCTCGCGCCGGACAAGTTCGGTGCAAAGCCCTACGCGCTGTTTGCGAGGGCGCTGCGCGAGTCCAAGCGTTGCGCAGTCGGCCGCTGGGCTGCACGCGGCAAACAATACATCGTGATGATCCGCCCGGTCGAGGACGGGCTCGTCATGCAGCAGCTCCTGTACGGCGACGAGGTGAGGTCCTTCAAGGACATCGAGATCCCGCAAACCGAGGTGAAAGACGCAGAGCTCAAGCTCGCCCAGCAGCTGATAGAGCAGCAGGCCGCCGACACGTTCGATCCGAGCGCGTACACCGACGACGTGCGCGCGCGCGTCGAGGCGGAGGTGCAGAAAAAGGTCGAAGGCCAGGAGATCACGATGGCCGAAGCGCCGGCAGCCAGCGCTCAGGTTATCGATCTCATGGAAGCGCTGCGCGCGAGCCTCGCGAAGAAGGCGCCCGCGAAAGGGCGCGAGCCGCAGGCTGAAACGCGCAAGCCGCCCAAGCGAGCCCAACCGGCTGCACCCGCGGCGAAGAAGGCCGTCAAGAGATAGCGCGCGCACACGAAGACAACGGTCCTCACGCCATGCACCAATACGGCGTGCGCGACGTCGAGAAGTTGCTGCGGCTGCCGCGCACCACGATCCGCGCGCTGATCGAGGCGGGATTCGTATCGCCCTCGCGTGGGCCGCGCAATGCGTGGCAGTTCTCGTTCCAGGACCTTGTGGTACTTCGCACCGCTCAGGCACTCGCCGCAGCCAAGGTGCCGCGCAAACGGATCACACGTTCCCTGCAGGAACTTCGCCGTCACCTTCCCGAATCCATGCCGCTCTCCGGACTGAGCATCTGCGCGGTCGCCGATCGCGTCGTCGTCAAGGAAGGCGGCAGCCGCTGGCAGGCGGAGTCCGGACAGTACCTGCTCGCATTCGAGGGCGATCCCGCCAATGGGTCATTGAGTGTCATCGAACGCAACGAAACCGCAGCGCGCGCAAGCGCCGAGGAGTGGTTCGACAGAGGCGTCGCTCTGGAGAGCGAGGATAGTCACGCCGCCATCAAGGCGTACGAGCGCGCCGTTTCCACGGCGCCCTGGCTCCTCGAAGCGCATATCAACCTGGGATGGCTGCTGCACCAGGCCAAACGCTTCGACAAAGCCGAGCGTGTGTACCGCGCCGCAATCAAGGCGAATGGCAACGATTCGGTGTTGCTATACAACCTCGGGGTTCTTCTGCAAGACATGGATCGCAAGAGCGAAGCGATGGAATCCTATGAAGCAGCGCTGCGCGGCAATCCGGGTCTGGCCGATTGCCACTACAACCTCGCACTGTTATGCGAACAGCTCGAGAAGCCGAAGGAAGCCATACGGCACATGGCGCACTATCGACGGCTGATGGCGACACAATCGAAGTAGGGCACTAAACGCGCTTGCGAATCACTACCGGCCGGTAGTGATTCAGAATAGCCGTCACAGTTTTCACCTCGTGGTTCGACAAGGGTCCCACGGTCACGACAACGCTCCCGCGCTCCACGTCAGCCAGCAGCCGTGCCTCTGCGGTGTCTCTATCGCGGTCGAACGAGAATACGATTTCGATGAACCTGCGCACGCCAGCTCGGGGTTCCGTGCCTTGATTTTCGTAGGCCTGTCCGGGTGCTTCGGCGGCGATACCGTCGCTCGTGAGATCCACACTGATCGCTATGCGATCTTCGCTGAAGCCCTCGGTAACCAATCCTGCTCGCGCTTTGACAGCATCGGCCTTGCCAGCAAACACTGCGATAACGCTGTGGTTGTGCATGACAGGCTCGCTGTGTGAACGCTTTACGCAGGATTGCAACGCGTATGCCGCTCGACTTTCACGTCAGGCCCTTCGTGCACACGGCACATGGCTCGTCATCGCGCCGGCGCGATCAGGTCGGGCGCGTCATTCTTCGGTGTGTTCACCCGCGTGCTCACCGGAAAGAATTGAAGCATTTCCACCGGACACGGCTTGAGCAGATCCTGTGGATCGTCAGCTTCGAGCCACGTGCGATAGTCATTCGGCTCGAGAATTACAGGCATACGGTTGTGGAGCCGCGCGGTGAGCTCGTTGGGATCAGTGGTGATGATCGTGAAGGTCGTCAGCGTTTCGCCGTCGGGCTTCTTCCATCTGTCCCACAGGCCGGCGAAAGCAAGCAGCGAATCATCGGCGCTCGTAATGTAGTAGGGCCGCTTGCCGAATGGATGCTTCATCCATTCATAAAAGCCGCAGGCCGGCACGAGGCAGCGCCGCTTGTTGCGATACGGTTCGCGAAACGCCGGGTTCGTAGCGACTGTCTCGGCTCGCGCGTTGATGCACTTGTAGCCGGTTTTCTCGTCCTTCGCGAAGAACGGGACCAGGCCCCAACGCGCCGTGACCTGTTCGATCGCGCCATCTCGCAGGCGCGTGATAGGTAACGTCTGACCCGGCGCGACATTCCAGCTGCCAGGAAACTGTTCGAGGCTCGAGAAGTAATCGCCCTCAGCCCGTGATCGCGAGCGAGGGCCGTAGAGAGCGTAACGTCCACACATCTCTTCATTCTAACGTCAGGCACCGCGCATTGCGGGAACCAGACCCGAAAAGCCTAAGCGTTGTGGGGTTAACCGCCGCTGCCGTACGGACGCGTGAGGATTTCGAGCAGGTGGCCGCTAGGGTCCTCGAAATAGAGGCCGCGGCCGCCGTCGCGCGTGTTGATCTCGTTCCGCTGCTGCTTCCCGGGATCCGCCCAGTACGGCAGCTTGCGCTCACGAAGGCGACCGAAGATTTCGTCGAACTCTTTCTCGCCGATGAGAAACGCGTAGTGTTGCGAGGTGACCTTGCCACCGGCGTCCATGAAGTCGAGCGTGATGTCGTTGTCCACCTGCACGCCCATGAACGGTCCGAACGGCACTGGAGCCGGCAGACCGAGAATATCTGACAGAAATCTGGAAGACGCGCTTTTGTCGCGTGCGTAGACGATGGTGTGATTCAGCTTCACGCTCATGCTCTGCTCTCCGTAAACGAGGCCGTTGCGCCATTTACGTCTTCATTATTTCAGCCTGCTTTCGCAGCTCTATGATCCTACGCTGCTCCTTCTTCGCTCGGGCGCAATGGGAAGCTTTTACATATTACGCCGCGGCCTGGTCGTGCCCCAATGCTTGCTCGAGCGGGCGCACTTCGATCGTGCCGCCGACGCGCAGCGTCGGAATGCGATTGGCGATCGAGATCGCCTCGTCGAGGTCCTTGCACTCGATGAGATGGTAGCCGCCGAGCTGCTCCTTGGTTTCGGCGAACGGGCCATCGATGATCGCTGGTTTGCCGTTCTTCGCCCGAATCGTGGTGGCGCTCGAAGTGGACTTCAGCTTGGCGCCCGCGCAGTAATGACCGGCCTTCGTGGTGCTCTGCACCCACTCGCCGTATTCCTGCATGATTCCGTCGCGTTGCGATTCGGGAATCCGCTCCCATTGCTTCTCGTCGAAGCAGCACATCAACAGGTATTGCATGGTCCAGCTCCTTTGTTGCCTCTCAATTCGCAGAAAAGTCGGCGTTTACCTCTCGACAGTATCGTCGCACGGCACCTTTGACAAACAGTACGGCTGACTACTGCTGAAATCTCACGGCGAAAACCGGCGGCAGGTGCGCGGAGATGCATTGCCACGTGTCGCCGCGATTCTCCGAGATCCACAGGCCGCCAGTCGTCGAGCCCATCGCGAGCCGCTCGCCTGTTGCGTCGATTGCGAGAGCATGGCGATAAACGAGGTCGTAAGCTGGGGTCGGCAGGCCTTCGAGAAGCACGTCGAACGTGCGCCCACCGTCGCGAGTTCGAGTGACCGCGAGCTGGGCATTGACCGGCACGCGGTTCTCGTCCTTGATCGCTGGAACGAACCACGCGGTATTCGCATCGTTCGGATCGACCGCGACGGCGAATCCGAAGCACGACAGCGCGGGATCGCGCACTTCCTGCCAGCTCGCCGCAGCGTCGGTGGAGCGATACACGCCGTTGTGGTGCTGCACCCACAACGTGTCGGGCTGGCTGGGGCAAGCGACCATGCGATGCACGTCCTGCACGTTGGGGTCGCCCCAGCGTTCGGGCGGCATGTACTTCGCTTGCATACCGCTCCCTCCTGCCGCCCACGTCTCACCGCGATCGCGGCTTTGCCACACGCCGCCGGTCGACACCGCCACGGCCACGCGGCGGCTATCACGCGGATCGACGCAGATCGAATGGATGCCTGGCGCGTCGTAACCGCCGCCCATCCATTCGGTGCGTGCGGGGTGATTCCACAGCGATGTGACGAGCTGCCATGTGTCACCGCGATCTCGCGAGCGGAAGAGGCCGCCGGGTATCGTTCCCGCATACAGCACGCCAGGCTCGTCGGTGCCGCCAGGTTCGAGGCACCACACCTGCACGAGCTTCCACGGCGGATTCGGCGTCGTGCCCTCGGGCGGCGAGGGATAGCTTGGCGCAGCGTGTTCCTCCCACGTCCTGCCGCCGTCTTTGGAGCGTCTCATCTTCACTCCGAAGTGGCCGAGGTTGAGCGCCGCGTACAGCGTGCCATCGCGTGCGTCGGGCAGAACGTTGGTGACGGGGTCGCCCAGGAACGCGGGCTCGCCCAGCGACCAGCGCCCACCGCTGCGGGCGAGTGTGAACAGACCCTTGCGAGTCGCGACGAACAGCCGATCGCTCATTGCTTTCTCCTTCGATGAAACTCGACGATCTCAATGGAAGCTAGTGGCCTCGCTACCGGCCCGCCGTAGTGAGCTCCGCACGCACGGGTGTTTGCGATGGCATTGACCCATTAGTCGTTTGGCGGAGCGCCGTATCGACACGCAGCAGGATTCGAACAAGAAACGTTGTCATGTCGAAAGACTTGCACGCCGGCCAGGCTCATGCTGACCCGCATAATCCGGAGATGCGCCATGAGCCAGCCTACCAAAATTCTGCTTCAGACCACCATCCCGCACATCGACGATGACTGGCACATCGGCCGCTTCAGCCTGCTTCGCAATTTCCTCTCGGGCCTCACGGACGCTGACGGCAC
>JAQGNH010000423.1 GCA_028291945.1 Betaproteobacteria bacterium | reverse complement strand
CCGAGGTGCTCAGAATCATCGGCGAGAGCTATGACGAGGCGGGGCGCCTGCTGACCGAACATCGCAAGCAGCTCGATGCACTCGCTGAAGCCCTGCTCGCGCGGGAGACTCTCGACGAGCAGGAAATTCTCGAAGTGACGGGACTCCCGGCTGCGCCTGCACTCCAAACCGGGAAGCTCACAGGTTCTGTAGCGGGCAGCAGGAAGGTGGCTCAACCGACACAGGCGCGATCATGAACAACTTTTTTCGATTGCCGAGCGTACGTGCCGCGCCCCTTTCTCCATCGCACCCGGCGGCTGAACACGGCGGTTCAACACGGCGGTTGATATGCCTCCGGAGCAGCTGTGCACACTTGGCATTATTAGCAACCGCTACGAGCCGCATGGAAGAACGGAATTTCCGCCTCTCCGCATGTGTGTGCCGCATCCTGCAGCGGTGTTCACGGCTGAGCGAGCGTCTCCCGAGATGTTCCATTTTTCGGTGGAAGAGGCACGCGGCTACTCGGCGAATGGTGCATTTTGGCGGCCAGGCACCTTCTCGATCGACTTCGCGCGCGACAGCGCCCTGACATTCAGTGCGTCAATAGAGCCGTGGGAGACGTTTACCGCGCAGCCAGCGAAGCGGCGCTTCACGAAGAGCAGGGCCGTCGCAAGCGTCTCCACGAGCGCGCTATGCTGCGGGCGCGCAACGGCCTCGCTGCCGAACTCGTGCTCGCCGCGGACGCGTCAGGCCACCGCCTGCAGCGGCCCCTGCGGTGGACGGCTGGTCAGGTGCAGACCCTTCGCCTGCCTTGGAAGCAAGACGATCTTCGTGCGCCGAGCCGTTCGAGGCGGCAGACGCACGATCTTTTTGCCGCGGTGTGCGGTTGCAGGCGCGAGAACGTAACGATACGTCACCGGCACACCGAATACCTTTCGACCTTGGCGATTGCGATACCACCCCGGCTTGCCGACCTTGATGTTCTTCGCATCGCCGGGGAAGTATAAACGCTTCACGCGTGTGCGCATCTGGACGCGGCCGTTGGCCAGCCGCTGGGGTGATTGGTAGACGAGGTACTGGACCATGCCGCCAAGGTCGTACCGGGCCTCGCTCGGTTTGTATGCCATGGCTAATCCTTTCCCCATGGGTCGTACTTGGCGGGCCAACCACGGCGACGAGCCACCTTGTTCGCGTGTTCGACGGTCTTCCGGTTTTCTTCCATGGCGACCTCTCGCAAGCGAATGACCTTTTCCCCGAACCTCTTCTGCCAGGCCGGGGAGAATGTGAGCGTGCAGAGGTAGTCGGACCTCTTCTTCAGCTCCGTCAGTTGCGGGCGTGTCGTCGCGCGGTCCATTTCCTGACGAATCTTGCGGTTGATTTCGCGAATGTCCTTGATGGAATTTACTTCGCCATAAATGTGGCCGCGTGGGGCCCGTGCTTGAGGCATGGTGGCCCTCCTTGGGTAACCGCCGGCACCCGCAACGCTGCCAAGCAGCCTGCGGCGCGACCTGCCGAGCGTGTTGATGTCAGAACCGCCGTGGCGTGACGGCTCGAACGGATTGCGTCACGTGTATGCTGGCCCTACACAGGAGAGGAATATTCCGTGTTCCTGCGATTTGTCGTCATTTGGTGTTGCATAGTGCTGTCGACGCTCGCGACGGCAGGGCCAGCAGGTTCTGTACTCCTCGCCCCAACGCAACGGGACGTTCGCGTGCCGCAGTTTGACGCAGGATGATGACGTTCGGCCGCCGCTACTCGGTCGCCGACATTCGGGGTCCGGCGCTGCGGCACACCGGTTGCGACCCCTCGAGGTCACCTGCGCGGAGACGCACATGGCAACCGATGGAAGCGGACCGGCCCTGCTTTCGCTCGGCAGCATCAATGTCGACGTTCAGTTCAGAATCGAGCACTGGCCCGATGCGGGTGACACCGTCGATGTTCAACGCGCTACCGAAAGTGCGCACGCGCGCGGAATGTCCGTCGTGCTCGACCCCGCGCCGCCGGAGCACATGGAGAAGCGGCTTTACCCGCTCGCCGACATACTCACGCCGAACGCCCTCGAAGCGCAGCGGCTGAGCGGCCGCGCAGTGGCATCTGCTGAAGATGCAGGCGCGGCGGCTGCCGTCCTTCGCGAACGCGGTACCTCGGCGGTCGTCATCAAGCTGCAAAACGGCGGTTGTGTCGTCGCGACCGCTCAGGGATGGCGCCATTTCACCGCCGTCCCGGTGCCGGTCGTCGATACCACGGATGCAGGCGATGGATTTACAGGCGCGCTGGCGGTCGCGCTTCTCGAGGGTAGGAGGATCGACCAGGCGGCGCTGATGGGAACCGCCGCTGCCGCAATCGCAGTCGGCGGCTATGGTGCGCAACCAAGCTATCCTGACCGCAGCCGGCTGGACGGAATGTTCCAGCTGCTGCAGGAAGCGAACGCTCGTTCGCCCGGGTGATCGACGCGGCTGCGGCGCACGTATGCAGTTCCCGCCGCTGTCAGGCCACCGACGCGCTTCTCATCCGCCCACCGGGTTAATCACTTGTTGATTGCTGATTTCGGAGGGGGAAAGCGCTCCGGCCGCGGATCCGGAATGAAACCGTCATGATTCGGCATCTGGATTTTCGCCAGCGTGCTCTCGTTGATCACGGTGTCCTCGCGGGCTATTTTGGCTTGCGAGAGGATAAATGCGCTCACCGCGTAAACGTCGTCATTGCTGAGGCTCCCAGGCGTGGTCAACGGCATTGCCCGTTTGATGTAATCGAACAGCGTCGTCGCATACGGCCAGTAGCTTTCGACTGTCTTGACAGGCGGCTTCGCCGGGTCTTTAGTCGCCAGCGTGCCGCGCCCGCCGATCAGTCGATCGCCCATGCCGCCTTCGAGATTGGCGCCATGGCACGAGAGACACTGCGCGGTATAAACCGCCTTTCCCGCAGAGACGTTCCCCGAGCCTCGCGGCAGGCCGCGCCCATCGGGTAGCGGCGAGACGAACTTTGCAAGCTCCTCCACGCCCGCTTTCGAGCCGAAGCCATAGCGAGGCGTCGTGCCCTCTGCAGCAATGACAGTGCTTGCGACCAGTGCCATGACAACACTTGCCGCTGCGTTCGCGCTAAACGTGCGCATTGGAAACGCTCCCATCAGACGCAATCCTCCAGCTCTGAATGCCGTTGTGGTGATACACCGAGTGCACGCCCCGCACCGCAACGAGCTGGTCGAGAGTCGGCTGCATGTAGCCGGTGTCGTCCACGCAGCGGCTTTGAAGTATCGATTCGCGTCCGTCCCACTGCCACGGCAAGCGGAAGCGCGTGTGACAAAGCGGCAGCACCGGCTGATCGAGGGCCGCTTGTCGCCAGGTAGAGCCGCCATCGAGCGACACATCGACACGTTTGACGGCACCGCGCCCGGACCATGCGAGGCCGCTGATTTCGTGGAAGCCTTTATCTTCGAGACGCATCTCTCCCGACGGCGACGTGATGACCGACTTCGCCTCCATCACGAAGGAGAATTGAACCGCCTTGCCGTCCGGCCGGGGGTCGGTGTACTTGGAGGTTTCCTCGCGGGTCATGAACGGCTTGTCGGCGAGCTCCAGCCGGCGCAGCCATTTGACGTTCATGTTGCCTTCATAACCCGGGACCACCAGCCGCAGCGGGTAGCCCTGCTCGGGCCGGATTGCTTCGCCGTTCTGACCATAGGCGAGGAGGCAATCTTTCATAGCCTTCTCGATCGGGATACTGCGCGTCATCGCTGCGCCGTCTGCGCCTTCGGCGAGCAGCCACCCCGCGCTCGATTGCACCCCGACCTCGCGCAGGATCGTCGAGAGCGGCACACCCGTCCAATCGGATGTGGAAGTCAGGCCGTGGGTCCCCTGCACAGTTTTCAGCGTCGGTTTGACCCACTCGGTCAGTGTGTTGCCCGAACATTCGATAAAGAGCAGCCGCGATACCGCGGGAAACCGCTTCACGTCCTTCATCGAATATTTGCGAGGCTCCCGCACCATTCCGTTGACATAGAGGAAGTGCTTCGTCGGATCGATGATTGCCGTCCCGGCATGGCTGCGTTCGAAGTGCAGGCCCGATGCCGTGATGATACCGACGCTGTCCTGCAGCGGCGTGAAAGTCCATGAGGAGTAGGGCGTACTCGTTTTGTAACGCGTGCGCACAGACGTTTCGAACTGGGACCGCAAGCCGTAGCTTTCGTCCGGAAGAGGCACGCCGAGCGCTTTGCTTGGATCTGCTGGTACGGGCTGAATAACGGCACCGGGCGGCGCGGCAGCAGCTTGCGCCCGCGTCCAGGCGCTCGCAATGCTCACCGTCGTGGCAGCGCGAATTAGAAAGCGCCGACGACCGGTCGCGACATCGGTGCGATGCGCATCAGCCGCGATGCGCTCAGCATGTTGCAGATGCTCGATTATGCGGTCCGGCTTGTCATGCGGCTTGGAGTAATTTGCGAGGCGCATACCAGACCTCATTCGCAATCCGATGTGCGCCTTCCGACTACTGCAGGAAAGCTCCTGCACTTGGGTGTCACACCTGTGCGCTCAACGTCCCGATGCTGGACGCGTACGCTGGCACTGTCCATTATACGAATGGGTAATTACGCTCCGCGATATCACAACGCGCCGCGCATCGGCTAACGGCGAAGCAGTCGTCCGCCGCTTAGTGCCCGCCGCAGGCACCTGCCCGCAGGGCCCGCGCGCGGTCTTGCTCTTTGAGAGCGATCTCCCGTGAGAAGCGCAATAGCGTCGCGCGCGGACACCGGTCCCGACAGTACGATCGACTCGAGTTGGGCGGCGGTGTATCCGTCGCGCTTCAACGCGTCCTGCAACGAATCAAGGTTGGAGCATCTCAGAGCGGGCGAGAGCAGTTGCGCAGCAACCGGGCAAACCGGGAGGGTTTGTCTGCCTTCGCACACCTGTGGCGAGCTGCGGTACTCGTTGATGAGCTCGACAAGTTTGTCCGTTTCAGCTCCGACCGCATGTGCGGATGCGAGCGCGTTTTGCATAAGCACCGCCGCGAATCCTAATAGGTCCGACGTTGCAATGTTCATGCGGACTGACCGGCACTACCGGGCTTTCGAGCGGACATTCGCCATTCGCTCATAGCGCGTTCGGTGGCTATGACGGAGACAAGCGCCGACCGCTATGAGCCTATTATGTTGAAAAACTCAAAATCGAAGGGCTCCGGAATTTTCCGTCTGACGCGGAAGGGATTGGAAACTTATGGACTTTCGCTTTAGGGCCCATCAGAGCTGGTACGTTGCAACGTCGTCTCTTCGTCGTATCCACCCAGCGGCACGCGACCCCGCGCCTTAAGACGCTTAGAATTGTTTCAGCGTAAAAAACGGATGTTTCAACAGAATAGGCCAGAAAACAAACTTCGTGAAATGGCGCGCGGGCGTGGGGCCGGTACTCGTATAAAAGACGAATCCGCCGGCGGGTAGTGAGTCCCGCTCAGCGCACCAGTGCCGATGAGCGGCAGACACTATGTCGAACTCGAAGCGCGCCGAGCGAACCGTCTTGGCGACGTGCAGCGTCACAATCTTAGCGCACGGGCCAAGCACCTTACTCGCGCGTGGCGGGGCACAGACTTTGCGACACGCTGAACAGCGTTGAACGCGTGCATATCGTTGCCGCATCGAAGTCGAGCCTCGATAGCGGGCAACGCTTATCCATTTCATTTGAAGGAGACTCGTTATGACTGAATTAGGCGGCACCACGATCAATGAGTACACGCTAGACAAAGATTACGACCTCATCAGCGTGTTGTATCACGCGCTTCAGGGAGTCGAGAACGCGGGTAAGTATCGCCAGGATGCCGAACGCGAGAACAGCCCGGAAGTGGCGGATTTCATGCGTGAAGTACAGGAGCAGAACAACCGTATCGCACGGCGAGCCAAGGAGTTGTTGTTCAAACAAAAACAGGTGTGACTTCGCTGTAACTCGAATGGCCACGGCTCAGGTATGACCCATCTAACAAGAATCGGCGGCGCGCAGCACCCGGCGCGCTGCCCGTCACTGCGAATTGGTGTCGTCGCGTGCGGGAAGCGTCACACTTGGCTTGTAAGGCGTTGTTGCAGAAACTGTGGGCTTTGACAAAGCGCCAGACGTAGGCAACGTGGCTCGACTGTTTGTCGATCGCTCGACCGCGACATCATGAGCTGTAATAAGTCGTGCGTGTAGATAGTCCTCAGTCGGGCCAAGAGCCCGCTGCAGCGAGCCCCTGGAATAGAGTTGCTACGAGCTGCCGCTAGCGACGGCTTTCTTTGAGCGTTCGGTGCCCTGCAGCTGCGTCTGCTGTTGCGCGGCATCGACCGCCTGCTGAGCTGTCTGGCTTGCGTCACGTATTCCTTCCCCTGTCTGGCGGCCGATTTCTTCCATACTGGAGCGCATCTGTGCAGTGAGCTGTCTCGTCTGCTGGGCAA
>JAQGNH010000394.1 GCA_028291945.1 Betaproteobacteria bacterium | reverse complement strand
ACGAGTACGCGGCGCAAGGCCTCACCTTTCTGATCACGACGCACTACATGGACGAAGCGGAGCGCTGTCATCGCCTCGCGTTCATCGCCAACGGAAAATTGCTGACGAGCGGCACGGTGCAGGAGGTGATTGCCAGTGCCCATCTAACGACCTGGGAAGCGAACGGCCCCAATCTCCCGGAGCTCGCTGAGAAGCTGCGCGCGAGTGCGGGCATCGAACAGGCGGTGGCTTTCGGCGACAAGCTGCACGTGAGCGGCGCCGACGAGCGCGCCCTCGAGCGGGCGATCGCTCCGTTTCGCACGCAATACCAATGGCGCAAGGTCGAGTCGGGACTCGAAGATGTCTTCATCCATCTCATGAACGAACCCCGGCAGGCGGCTCTCAATGGCGCGGGATAGTTACTTTTCCTGGTTGCGCTTCCGGGCGTTGATCGTCAAAGAGTTCATTCAGATGCGACGGGACCGCCTGACGTTTGCGATGATCGTCGGCATCCCATTCTTTCAGCTGATCCTCTTTGGTTATGCGATCAACGCGGATCCGAAGCATCTGCCGGCTGCCGTTCTGCTCGGCGATTATGGTCCCGAGGGCCGCAGTGTCCTCAACGCCATTGCCAACAGCGGTTACTTCGACGTTGCGCGCGAAGTGAGAACCGAGGCGGAGGCACGTACCGCACTTTCGCGCGGAGACGTTCAGTTCGTGATCAACGTTCCGCAGAATTTCGGCCGCGATCTGCTGCGAGGCGACCGGCCCGCCATACTCGTGGAGGCCGACGCAACGGACCCAGGCACCACGGGCAATGCACTCGGCTCGCTCTCCGCCGTGCTCAACACCGCGCTGCAGAACGATTTGAAAGGCCCACTCGCTTATCTCAGCGTCGAGCCGCCGCCGATCGAGCTGCGCGTCCACCCCCACTACAACCCGGAAGCGATCACCCAGTACAACATCGTTCCCGGGTTGATGGGTGTGGTGCTGACGATGACCATGGTGTTGATCACGGCGCTCGCCATCACGCGCGAGCGCGAAAGCGGCACGATGGAAAATCTGCTGTCCATGCCAACCCGGCCGCTGGAAGTGCTGCTCGGCAAGATCGTCCCGTACATCCTTGTGGGCTATATCCAGCTCAGTTTGATATTGCTCGCCGCGCGTTTTCTGTTTCACGTGCCGATCGTCGGAAGCGTACTCACCGTGCTCGTGGTGGCTTTCGTCTTCATCGTTGCCAATCTCGCGGTGGGCATTACCTTTTCGACCATTGCGCAGAATCAGCGTCAAGCCATGCAGATGGGGATTTTTTTCTTTCTGCCGCAGATCCTGCTCTCAGGCTTCATGTTCCCTTTCCGCGGCATGCCTGAGTGGGCGCAGGCGATCGGAGAAGTGCTGCCGCTCACGCATTTTCTGCGCATCGTCCGAGGTGTGCTGCTCAAGGGCAACGGCCTGGGAGAGGTGGTGTTTCATCTCTGGCAGATCGCGCTTTTCGCAGTGATCGTTCTTGCGATCGGCGTCAAGCGCTACAGACAAACGCTGGATTGAGGACGAAGGAGATGGCACCGCTGCGCGTATCTGTTGTAGCCAGTCTGTTGTTCCTCGCGTCGTGCATGATCGGGCCTGATTACAAAAAGCCTGACGTTGCGGCGCTCGTCCCCACGGACTGGCGGTGGAAAGTCGCAGTCCCGCAGGACACGGCGCCGAAAGGACCGTGGTGGACGGTCTTCGACGATCCCACACTCGACGAACTGGAAACCATTGCTGTCAGCAATAACCAGAATTTGCGTGCCGCCGTGGCCCGCGTCGATGAGGCGCGCGCGTTCGCCAGGCTTACGCGCAGTCAGTTCTTCCCGGAGCTGTCACTCGATCCTTCCTTTCGCCGTGAGCGCACTTCGGGCAACCCACCGACGCCGATCCCGTTCCCCGTACCGGCCGCAAATCTCAGCACCTACAGTGTTCCGCTGGACCTGAGCTACGAGATCGACCTGTGGGGCCGTGTGCGCCGCTCGTTCGAATCAGCCCAGGCCCAAGCGCAGGCAAGCGTTTCCGATTACGAAAACGTGCTCCTGACGCTGACCGCCGACGTGGCTGTCAATTATTTTCTGGTGCGCGCGCTCGATGCCGAGATCGCGACGTTGCGCCGCACGCTTCGGTCGCGCAGCGAATCGCTTCGCATCCTGAGGGAGCGCTTTGCGGCGGGCGTCGTGTTCGGCAGTGATGTCGAGCAAGCGAACACTGCGTTTGCCACAGCCGAGACCGATTTGGCGGACGTCTTACGTCAGCGTGCGGAGACGCTGAATGCCCTCGCAGTGCTGTGCGGGACGCCTGCGAGTACCTTCGAGCTCGACGAGCGGGCGACGGCAGCATCGCCTGTCGCTGTGCCGGCGGATCTGCCTTCGGCGCTCCTCGAGCGCCGGCCCGATATCGCCAGAGCCGAAAGAAACCTCGCTGCCCGCAACGCTCAGATCGGCGTCGCGCGCGCAGCTTATTTTCCTTCAATCCATTTGACGGGCCAGGGCGGATTCCTGAGCAACGACGCCGGGAATCTCTTCTCGAGCGATAGCCGTGTGTGGTCGATCGGGCCGCGCATCAGCATTCCTCTGTTCACGGGGGGGCGTACTACTGCCGAGGTCAAACGGAGCGAAGCGGCCTACCAAGAGGCGCTGGCGGACTATCGCCAGTCCGTGCTGGTGGCTTTCAGAGAGGTCGAAGACTCGCTCGCCCAGATCACGCTGCGGAACGACCAGGCGCGAGCGCAGACCGACGCACTCGTTTCGGCAAGGCACGTCGTCGCACTGGCACAGGTGCGATATGACGCAGGAACGGTGAACTACCTCGAGGTCGCCGAGGCGGAGCGCAACGCACTGTTCCAGGAGCGGCGGCAGGTGCAACTCCACGGCCAGCGCTTCGCAGCGAGCGTGCGCTTGATCAAGGCCCTGGGCGGGAGCTGGGACCGCCGATCGCTTGCGGCCCGCTAGCGTGACGTCACCGTCAACATAATGGAATGGACGCCCCCTAACTCAAACGGCATCGAGGTGCCATAGTGGAGGTTGCGATACAACCACTAAATGAGAAGGGAGCGTCATGATGAAGATTACGACGGTCGGGATCGATTTGGCAAAGAACGTGTTTCAGGTTCATGGGGTGGATGAGCGTGGCAAAGCGGTGCTGCGCAAGCAGCTCAAGCGCAAAGACGTTATGAGCTTCTTTGCCAATTGCGAGCCGTGCCTGATTGGAATGGAAGCCTGCGCCGGGGCCCATTACTGGGCGAGGAAGCTGGCACAGTTCGGTCACACGGTGAGGCTCATGGCGCCGCAGTTTGTGAAGCCGTATGTAAAGACGAATAAGAACGATCGCAACGACGCTGAGGCGATCTGTGAGGCGGTTTCGCGCCCGAGTATGCGCTTTGTGCCGGTGAAGACGGCGGAGATGCAGGCAGTGCTGGCACTGCACAGAGCGCGTCAGGGGTTGGTGAAGGCGCGCACTGCGCAGGCGAATCAGATCAGGGGGCTGCTCGCTGAATTCGGGATCGTGATTCGGACGGGCATCAGCCGTGTAACTGGGGCGTTGCCGGAGATCCTCGAAGACGGGGAGAATGGCTTGCCCGGCATGATGCGCCCGCTGCTCGCTGGGCTGGGTAGCCAGCTGAAGGAACTGGATCGCCAAGTCGCAGAACTGGAGCGGCAGATCACCCTGTGGCACCGGGATAATCTGCACAGCCGCAAGCTGCAAGAAATCCCCGGCATTGGGCCGCTTACCGCCAGTGCGTTTGTCGCCTCGGTAGGCGAGGCGAAGAGTTTTAAGAACGCACGACAGGTGCCGGCTTGGCTGGGCATGGTGCCGCGTCACGAGGGCACCGGAGGCAAAGTGGTGCTGGGCAGAATCAGCAAGCGAGGCGATACGTACTTGCGCACGCTATTGATCCACGGGGCGCGCGCGGTGATCGCCCATGTCGAGCATAAACCCGAGCAATCGGACCCTTGGCTCAAGGGCTTGCTTGCTCGGCGTAACAAGAACATCGCGGCGGTGGCACTGGCGGCGAAGAACGCACGCATCGCTTGGGCGTTGCTGGCCCATGAGCGCGGCTACCAGTCCGATTACGTTGTGCAAGCTGCAAGCCGTTGAATCGCAGCGTGCATTTGAACCAGCAAACTGTTTATTAGCAAGGAGGGGACTTTCCGCTGAATGCTCAGGCAATCATGACGTGATGGCAAGATAGGTCAGACCGTGACGGGACAAACCTGCAGGATCCATCGCACTTCGAGTGCGTCAAAATGATGAGGACCCCGTCAGCCGATTCCATCAGGGACACAGGCATGCGCCTGAACCAAAGTCCGGATCTATGGCTGCAATCTTCCTCTTCTCGCCCATCATCGAGTGAGCGCTTGACATACCGGGGGCGTCCATCTATGGATCCTGGATCGAGTCCAGGATGACGAGGAGGGGAGATTACGGAGGGGAACCTTCGGTTTCCCTCTGTTCGTGAATCGAAAGACCTTTGTGAAGCGAAGATCCTGGATCGAGTCCAGGATGACGAGGAGAGGAGGTTACGGAGGGGAACCTTCGGTTTCCCTCTGTTCATGAAATCGAAAGACCTTTGCGAAGCGAAGACCTGGATCGAGTCCAGGATGACCAGCAGAGGAACCTGCGGCGTATCGTCAGGTCCGATTGGAATCAACGCAATCGCACGTCGGCGCCGAAGCGAATCGCTCCCCTTACTGACGTGCTGAATTGAGTGTATGTTTAGTCCGCAGCAATTCAAGCAAGCCTCTTTGTAATCAAGTTGAACGCATCCGAACGGCTGCAGGCCTCGCCCTGGCTTGCACGCCTCTTTCCATTTCTGCAGTGGTGGCCGCGGGTCAATCGCGTCACGCTGCGCGCGGACCTTGTTGCAGGCGTCATAGGTGCGATCCTTGTGGTGCCGCAAGGTGTGGCATTCGCGGCGATTGCAGGCATGCCCCCCCAGTACGGCCTTTACGCAGCCATCGTGCCGACGATCGTCGCCGCGCTCTACGGCTCGAGCTGGCACCTCATGGCGGGTCCGACGACCGCCACTTCGATCGTCATTTTTTCGACGATGAGCGCCGTCGCGGCGCCCGGCACCAACGAATACGTGCAGCTCGTTCTGCTGATGTCGCTCATGGCGGGGCTGTTCAAGCTCGTGATGGGTCTTCTCAGCATGGGCGTGCTCGTCAACTTCGTTTCGAGAACTGTCGTCATCGGCTTCACCGCCGGCGCGGGACTGCTCATCGCGGGCAGTCAGATTCAGCACTTTTTCGGGATCTCAATGCCGCGTGGGCTTTCCTTCGTGCAGACGTTCGAGCATCTCGCCATGCACGCGAGCGAAATCGACTGGTACGTAACCTCTGTTGCAGCGATCACGCTGATTTCCGCGATCGTGATGCGGCGCCAGTATCCGCGGCTGCCTTACATGATTGGCGCTTTGCTGGTGGGCAGTGTTTACGCGTATTTGCTGCGATTCATTCCAGGATTTTCCGCCGCGCACCACATCGCGACCGTGTCGGCGCTGCCGGGTCCCCTGCCCGAGTTTACGCCGCCTCATTTTTCGTTCGAGGCATTGCGTAAGACGGCGTCCGCAGCCATGGTCGTGGGCGTCGTCGGACTGACGGAGGCCATTTCGATTTCACGTGCCATCGCGCTGCGCTCCGAACAGCGGCTCAATGCGAATCAGGAGTTCATCGGTCAGGGTCTCGCCAACATCGTCGGCGCTTTCTTTTCGTCGTATGCGGCGAGCGGTTCGCTGAATAGAAGCGGCCTCAACTACGAAGCCGGCGCCAAAACGCCTCTCGCCTCGATTTTCTCCGCAATATTTCTGGTCTTGATCCTGCTTGTCGTTGCTCCACTGGCTCAATACCTGCCGCTCTCTGCAATGGCAGGGGTGCTGCTCCTCGTGGGCTGGGGCCTGATCGACTTCGCGAACATCAGAAAGATATTCAGAATAAGCCGCACGGAAAGCGCCGTGCTCATTGCGGCGATGCTGGCGACTCTGTTCGTGCAACTCGGGTTTGCGATCTATCTCGGCGTGATGCTGTCGCTGATGCTATATCTGAAGCGCACCGCACACCCGCGTATCATCGACGTGAAGCCGGATCCTGCTGACGAGACTTATCTTTTCACGCGTGACAGCGGGCTGCCCGATTGCCCACAGCTCAAGATTTTCAGAATTCAGGGCGCGGTTTTCTTCGGCGCTGCGCCGTACGTTCAGGAAGTGCTGCGGGACGTCGAGCAGAAACACGTGCTGATCGATGCCATGGGAATCAACTTCATCGACATTGCAGGCGCAGAAATGCTCGCGGATGAAGCGAAGCGCCGGCGCCGTGTCGGTGGCGGCCTTTATCTGTATCGAGTGAACGACCAGGTCCTGCGCATCCTCACGCGAAGCGGGCGTCTGGAGGACATTGGCACCGAGAACATTTTTCCTGTCAATACCAACGCAGTCGGATTCATTTATTCGAATCTGGATCCTGCGATTTGCCGCAGCTGTGACAGGAGGATTTTTCGCGAGTGCAAGGCGCGCCTCCCCGACGGCGAACGGCGTCAGGAGCAGGACCTCGTCGAGACCGTGGCAGCGAGGAGCATTCCTGGAGCGCTGTCGTGACGTTCCGAGCGATGGACGGCGGTTTTGATATTTGCGATGCTCTTCCCCGCGTTTCACGGTATCGTTGCGGCTCCCGCAGATGGCGGGCAGATAAGAGATGAGCCCATGAAAATCGATGATGGTTCCTGGAGTTTGAGCGCAAGCGAAGCGGGACGCGCTCGGCAGCGGCCCGAGGCATTCGGCGTGCGCGGTATGGTGGCTTCCGCTCACCCCGCAGCGGCTTTCATCGGGCTCGGTGTCATGCAGCGCGGCGGCAACGCCTTTGACGCCGCAATCGCCGTCGCTGCAGCAGAAGGCGTGCTGCTTCCGATGAAATGCGGTCTCGGCGGCGATGCTTTTGTCGTGCTGCACGACGCCCGGCGGCGCGAGACCATGTCGTACAACGGTAGCGGAGTGGCTGCCGCAGGCGCGAGCGCTGACTACTACACGAGCCGCGGTCACAAGACCATGCCGCTCAAAGGCGTCCATGCCGTCAGTGTGCCGGGAGGGCTCAGCGTCTATGAGGCGCTCTGGAAACGCTACTGCACCATGGACTGGGCCGAGTTGTGGGAGCCTGCGATTCGCTTGGCCGAGCAGGGCGTCGCGATCACCGACTACGTCAGCCGCCGCTTTGCCGATGAAGCCGAGGAGCTCGCGCGCTATCCCGATTCGGCCGCGCAATTTCTTCCGAATGGCCGCGCGCCTGCCGCAGGTGAGCGCTGGTCGGCGCCGAACCTCGCCCGGACGCTGCGCGCGGTTGCGAAGGACGGTGCTGACACTTTTTATCGCGGGGAAATTGCAGAGAAACTGCTCGCGTTCCTGAAGCGCGAGGGAGCGCTCTTCAGCGCGGATGATTTCGCGCAGCAGCAGGCCGTGTTGAACGAGCCCATCTCGACAGAGTATCGCGGCCTCACCGTCTACGAGACGGCCCCGCCTTCGCAGGGTTTTCTCGTACTGGAGCAACTGAACATCATCGAAGGCTTCGACATCGGCAGCCTCGGTCCGCTCAGCGCCGATCGCATCCACCTGCTGGTGGAAGCGAAGAAGCTTGCGTTCGCCGATCGAAACCGCTACGCCGGCGATCCGGCGCACGTGAGCTGGCCGCTGCGACAACTCATCTCGAAGGAACACGCCGCGCGTCGTCGCGCCGAAATCGACCTGCAGCGTGCACGCTGGCACGAAGCGGCCCCGGTAGCTGAACATAGCGGCGACACCAGCTACTTCGCGGTCGCCGACGGAGACGGCAACGCAATCTCTTTCATACACAGTCTGTCGAATGCTTTCGGATCCGCGGTCGTCGCGGGTGAAACCGGCGTGACGCTCAACAACCGGGCGGGCCGCGGCTTCAGCCTCGATCCGAATCATCCCAATGTTATCGCGCCCGGCCGCCGCACCATGCACACGCTGAATGCCTATATGGTGAATCGCGATGGCCGGCCGTGGCTCGTTGGCGGAACGCCCGGCGGCGACCAGCAGACGCAGTGGAACATCCAGGTACTCAGCAACGTGATCGATTGCGGCATGTCGCTGCAGGATGCGCTCGATGCGCCTCGCTGGCACAGCTTCCCTGGAACGGATCCCGCGAACCTCGGACGCGCGCCGATCGTCAAAGCCGAGCAGCGCGTGCCGGAGGAAACCCGCAATGCGCTGGCTGAACGCGGCCATACCGTGGAAACGGTGGGACCGTGGGGCGGCGGTGGCGCGACCCAGCTCATTCAGCTCGACCACGAGCGAGGCGTGCTGCGCGGCGCGACCGACCCGCGGCCGGGGGGTCTTGCGCTGGGGTTCTAAAAGTCTGCGACGACGTCGCGGGCTCGGTCGCTAATCGCTTTTTGCGCCCGACTGTTTAACGACTTTGCCCCAGCGTACGATCTCCTGCCGCAGGAACTCGGCAAGCGCCTCGGGCGTATTGCCTACGGGCTCCACGCCGAGCACGGCCAATCGTTCGGCTACATCAGGCGTCCGCAACGCGTTGCGGACCTCGGCATTGAGACGCGCGACCAGCTCGAGCGGTGTGCGCGCTGGCGCAAACATCGCGTGCCACGAGCTCGTATCGAAGCCCGACAGCCCGGTTTCGTCGAGGGTGGGCAGCTCAGGCAGTACGGCGGATCTGCGCAGGCTCGCCACGCCGAGCGCGCGAAGCTTTCCTGAGCGTATATGCGGAAGCAACGCAGGGATGTCCAGTATCGCCATCTCGACCTCGCCCGACATCACCGCCGCGATCGCCGGGGTTGCGCCTTTGAATGGCACGTGTGTGATTGCGGCGCCGCTATGAAGCTTGAACATTTCGCCCGCGAGATGTGACGTCGCGCCATTGCCCGCCGATGCGAAATTCATGCGGCCTGGTTGGGTCCGCGCGAGCGCAACGAGCTCGTTCACGCTGCGTACCGGCAGAGAAGGATGCACAACAAGAATATTCATGCCCTTGGCAACGAGCGTGATCGGTGCGAAGTCTTTCACAGGATCGTAGGGCAGACGCGGGTGCAGCGTCGCGTTGATGGCGTGCGAGCCACTGGTGCCCCATAGAACGACATAACCGTCCGGCGCCGACTTGGCGGCGAGCTCGCTTCCAACGACGCCGCCGGCTCCGGCCCGGTTATCGATCAGTACCGGCTGCTTCAGAGCGTTGGTCAGCTTCTCGCCGATGAGACGAGCCAGGATGTCTGTGGGTCCGCCGGGAGGATAGGGTACGATGATTCGCACCGGTTTGTCGGGGTACACGGCCGCCCAACCGGAAGCTGCGAGCAGGAACGTGCCGGCGCGCGCGCATCGCAAAAATGCTTTTAGGACGCGCCTCCTGTTCGTGAGACGCACGACAGTGGGTTCGAACGTCTCGATGCGAGTTGTTGTCGGCACGATCGGTAGAATATAACAACATCCATCAGCGCACGACTGACCCGCGAGGGCTGCCCGTGCAGCCACAGCCGTGTCGCATAGAACCCGCTCCTGCGATATAACGATACCGATTCCACCCCGTGAGTGATACATGACCACACTGAACATTGCAGTTGCCGGCAGTTCCGGGCGCATGGGCCGCATGTTGATCGAGACGGTGCTGCGCGAGCCCGGTATGCAGTTGGCCGCAGCGCTGGAGCAGCCCGGCAACGTGAATATCGGAAAAGACGCGGGGGAGCTGGTCGGATCGGCGTGCGGCGTGAAGATCACCGCCGACGTCGAAAAAGCGCTCCCAGGTTCCGATGTGCTCATCGATTTCACACGTCCTGACGGCACGCTCGCGCATCTGGATGCCTGCCGCAAGCTCGCGGTGAAGCTGGTGATCGGGACTACGGGATTCACTGATGATGGGAAGAAAGCGATTGCTGATGCAGCGCGCGGGCTGGCGATTGCGATGGCACCCAACTTCAGCATCGGCGTCAACGTAATGTTCAAGTTGCTGGATGTGGCTGCGAAAGCTTTGAGCAGCGGGTACGACGTGGAGATTTTAGAGGCACACCATCGGCATAAGGTGGATGCACCCTCAGGCACTGCGCTGCGCATGGGCGAGATCGTCGCGCACGCGCTCGGCCGTGATCTGAAACAATCCGCGATCTTCGGCCGCGAAGGCGTCACGGGCGAGCGCAAGGACGACACGATCGGTTTCGCAACTGTTCGCGGCGGCGATCTCGTGGGCGACCACACGGTCATGTTCATTGGCACCGGCGAGCGGGTCGAAGTGACGCATCGCGCTTCAAGCCGCGCGAATTATGCCAATGGGGCGCTGCGCGCGGCGCGCTTCATCATGGGAAAGCAAAGTGGGCTGTTCGACATGCATGACGTATTGGGGTTGAAATAGTACCGGCGCGCCTTTGGCGCGAGTCATGCCAAATCAATTCAAAAGCAAAGCATTTACCACGAAGGACACGAAGGACACGAAGGTAAAGATCGAGGAAACTGTCATCGCGAGTCTGCAGTTTCGAATCGAAACTGCACACGGACCGTGACATGTAAAAACAGTCACTTACAGTACATGTCATGGAAAGAGCGCGGCAACGTGGCGTGTCCTGAGCCCGTTGCGTTCTCCTTCGACTGTGTCGCGCTGCGACACTCAGGGACGAACGAAACGAACAGTCGAAGCCTGTCCTGAGCCCGTCGAAGCGGGCGATCCCCGTATTTAGTCGAGTCGGATGTTCGCCGTTTTGGCGACCTTGTCCCATTTCGCGATCTCGGACTTCAGATAAGCGGAGAATTCCGACGGCGTGCTGCCGACAATTTCGCCGCCGAGCGCCTCGAGCTTTTCGCGCACGTCCGCCACTTTGAGAATGCGTGTGATCTCCGCGTGCAACCTGTCGATGATCGGCTGCGGCGTCCCGGCGCGCGACATGACGCCGCCCCAGGATTCGGATTCGTATCCCCGCACGCCGGCCTCGGCCACGGTCGGCACGTCCGGGAGTGCGGGCACGCGTTTGGGTGTGCCGACGCCGAGCGGCCTCAACTTGCCGGACTTGATATGCCCCGTAGCAGCGATGACGGTGGGCATCGTGAGTTGGACGTAGCCCGACATCGCATCGCTCATCGCGGGTGCGTCGTCCTTGTACGCCACGTGCACGATTTTTACGCCGGACATCGATTTGAAGAGCTCGAACGCGAGGTGGTTGGAAGAGCCGCTGCCGCCGCTTGCAAACACGATCTGATCGGGCTGCCCTTTAGCGAGCGC
>JAQGNH010000355.1 GCA_028291945.1 Betaproteobacteria bacterium | reverse complement strand
CCGGTGATGCCTTCATCCGTATCCACGCGCACGAGCAGCATTTCGAGCGCCGTGCGTGCCTGACCGCCTACGTGCGGCACGTCGCCATCGAGCTTGAGCGGCATGTTGACGACGTGCGTCGTAATCTTGGATATCTTCATGATGACAAGAGCCTTTCGAGGCCGAGCGCGTCACAGGCGCGGTCCTTCGTCATCGCTCCTCCCAGGCACGAGCGATCAACGACCGATGCGTGCTGGGTCGCGTTATTGGACTGCAGACAGAACCATTCTAACGAAACGCGGTGCGATCACAGTTAAAATAACCAGCCTTCAATCAGCAGTTTCCTTCCCTTATAAATCTGCGCTGACAGGAGCTCGTCTGTGAAAATCACTGCGGTTAAAAGCTATACCGTCCATCCCGGCTGGCGCAAAAATCTCATTTTCGTGAAAGTAGAGACCGACGAAGGCCTGCACGGCTGGGGCGAATCGTATTCACAGTACGATCGCGATCGGGCGGTGGTCGCGCAACTCGAAGCGCTCGGACCCTATATGGTCGGACGCAGCCCGTTCGACATCAAGCACTTTACCCAGTTTGCATTCGACGATTACGCTGCGCGGCGCGGCTCGGTCGAGCTCTTCTGCGCCATCAGCGGAATCGAGCAGGCGATGTGGGACATCGTCGGCAAGGCGTGCAAGCAGCCCGTCTACAACCTGCTCGGCGGACGTTGCCGTGAAAAGATCCGCGTGTATGCGAACGGCTGGAGCTATGGCATGAAAGAGCCCGCCGACTACGCGCGCGCTGCAGAGAAAGTGGTTTCGCAAGGGTGGACCGCGCTGAAGCTCGATCCGCTGCCTTCACCGTGGCGCACTTGGATCCCGAAAGAACACGAGGAGCGCGCGGTGCGCGTGATCAAAGCCGTTCGCGAAGCGGTTGGGCCGAACGTCGACATTCTCATCGATCAGCACCGGCGGCTTGCCCCGATGCACGCCATCCGGCTCAACAAACGCCTCGCGGAATTCGGCATGTACTGGATGGAGGAATCCTGCCAGGCGGAGTATCCGGACGAGCTTGCCGAAATCCGTCGTCAAATCGGGATTCCCGTCGTCATCGGCGAAGCAACGTATACCAAGACCGGTTTTCGCCCGTTGCTCGAGAAACGCGCAGCCGACATTCTGAACCCCGACGTCGCGTGCGTGGGCGGTATCCTCGAGCTGAAAGAAATCGCCGCGATGGCAGAGTCATTCCTGGTCGCGTGCTCGCCGCACAATTACAACTCGACGCTCGTCGCGCTCGCATCGACCGTGCATGCATCAGCCGTGATGCCGAACTTCATCATCACCGAATACTTCCTGCCTTTCGTCGATTTTTGCGATCAGATCTCGTCGAATCAGCTGAAGCCGAAAAACGGCTACATCGAGCTTCCAACCGCGCCGGGGCTTGGCATCGACGTCGACGAGGAATCGCTCAAGAAATATCCCGGGAAAGTCTATCCGTTGCGCAAGCTGCGCACGCCTGCAGACGAAGGACCGTGAGCATCACTCATTCGCAGCGTGCGCCGTCGAAGCAACGACGCTGTCGCGTCACTGCGACGCCTGCTGATACTGAATGAAGTGCGGATAGAGTTGTATCGGGTGGATAAGCGGTAGCGGCAAGTTCACGTGGCCGGGCCGCACGACGAACGTATTCATTTCCTCAGAGGACGGTCCGGCGTGCGCCCCTCTTTCGGGGATGTAGGAGACGGTCCCTTGCGTGCTGTCGTTACCGTAGATGACGAGATCGCCTGCGCTCGGCATCCTCATCAGGTCCGCGACGCTGTTCACAACGATTGCCGCATCAGGTCGAGCGGCAAAAGGTCCGGGGCGCATTTCGTGCAGCTGAAGGCGCTCACCGCGCCAGAAACAGACAGGCCCATCCGGGGAGCGTGCGAAAACGAAGCCGATGCCGCGGCTTTGGGAAAGCTTCTCCGGCAGGGCCGGGTAGCGGCGCTCGAGTGCATCGATGTCGAGCGGCGTCTTCTGGTCGAGGACGTATAGAAAAGCGTTGGGACCCGCCGAGATGACGCGTACGCCGCCCCGCTCGTAGGCTTCGGGATCGCCGCGTCGCAGAAAATCCTCTTCGATATAGTTGAGGAACTGCTGAAAAAGGCCGGTCGTGCCGCGACGACGCGCCTGAATACCCTGTGCGAGGCCGCTACGCGCTCGTGCTTCGGGCTCATCGGCGCCCGCAGGATGCAGAAACTGATCGAAGATCCAGCGCTCGAGGCGCTGCCCTTTGCAGACATCGCGGTAAGGCGTGCAACCCGCCTGCCCGTGATCCGACAGAACGTAGAAGTCATAACGATGCTCAGGCACGCGGCGCATGACGCGCCATAGCTGATGCAGCGCGCGGTCCACGTCCTGCAGCGCTTGCATGGCCTGCACGCTGCGAGGTCCGAATGCATGCGCGGCCACGTCATAGTTGAGGTAGTTGACGTATATCGCGGGGGTTCCGGCATACAGGTCGCGAGACACCGCCATCGTAAAAAAACCACGCACCCATACGGACATGCCGATTTTCATGGTCGTCCAGCGCCAGCCGCGCCGCATCATTCGCGGATGCGCTATGAAGCGCACCACCGCTCTGGAGAGCTCGCCGACGCTCAGCGCAGTGTTTTTCACGAGCACCCAAGCGACGACGACGAAGGGCGATAACGCGCTCAGAATTCCGCGACCGCTCGGCTTCGTCAGGCTCGTGAAGCTGAAGAAGTTGTTGTCGGCGCCGCCCGTGAAGACACAGCCATACGTGCTACCGCCGTGCACGATTCCGCGCCGACCGGATGCAAGCTTCTCCTCGACCCAGGCCGCGTGCCCGGGGCGGGGAAAGTGGATGTCCGACTGTCGCTCGCGGTTGAAATAGTGAAAGCCGGGAATGTCGGGCCGCACGCCGTACATCGCCGCCATCTGAAAAGCGGGTGTCGATGTCGGCAGTCCGACGGACATCGGTTCGATCATGTACCCGTAGTGCTTGAGTATGCTCTTGAGAAATGGCATGCGCCGCGTATCGATGCCGCGCTCGAGCACCGCGCGCGACAGGCCATCGATCTGAACGATCAGGAGCCGGCGCTGGGTGATGGCGGGGGCCTCACCGCGCCGAAAGCGCCGCACGCTGCGATCCAGCGTGTGCTGTAACGAGAGTACCCAGTCGTCGAGTGACACGTCCGAGTTCCGAGAACCGCAATGTCCGCGCCAGCGATCTGCAGGGGGCGCAGATCTTCCAAGAGCTTAGGTGACGACCAGCACGCGTTCTTCTCTGTCCTTGCGGCGTTTAGTGCAATACTGCGGCGTGGATTGGAGAATATAAAAACCGTCACAACCCGGTTGCTCGTATTTGCGTTGAGTCTCGTCCTTCCGGGCCTAGGAGTGTGCGGTTCTTTTAATCGAACTTTGCGCCCGAAGATTTCACCACCTGCGCCACGCGCGCGTACTCTTTCTTGATGTGTGCGGCGAACTGCGCGGGCGTGCTCCCGATCGGGATCACGGCTTCGCTGTTGAGTCGGTCCTGTATCTCCGGCGAGCGGGTCGCAGCGCCGATTTCGCGCGCGAGCACATCGACGATTGCACGATCGGTGCCGGCTGGCACGAGAATTCCATACCACGAGCCCGCTTCGTAATCGCGAACGCCCGCTTCTGCGACCGTTGGAATATCCGCTATTGCTTTCGACCGGCTCGCGCCGGTCATCGCGAGCGCCCGCATGCGTCCCGATTTCACATGGGGGAGCATCGCCACCGCACTCGAGAACATGACCTGCACCTGGCCGCTCAGAAGGTCTGTAGTCGCGGGCGAAAGACCTTTGTACGGAACATGTGTCATATCTGTTCCCGTCATGACTTTGAAGAGCTCCGTTGCAAGATGGGTAGAGCTGCCGACGCCATTCGACGCGTAATTGAGCTGACCCGGTTTGGCTTTGGCAAGCGCGATCAATTGTTTCACTGTGGTCACGGGCAGCGACGGATGTACGACCACGAGCAGCGGCGCCGACGCGATCAGACTGACGGGTTCGAAATCCTTGAACGGATCGTAAGGAACCTTTTTCTGAACATTGGGAATGATGGTCAGCGTCGCGACATTGCCCAGCAGCAGCGTATAACCATCAGGAGGCGCTTTCGCCACAGTCTCCGCGGCGATGAGGCCGCCCGCACCCGCACGGTTGTCGACGACCACCTGCTGCTTGAGTGTTTGCGACAGCCGTTGTGCGATCAATCGTGCGATGGAGTCGTTGCCACCACCCGGCGCCTGCGGTACAAGAACACGCAGCGGTTTTGCCGGATAAGCCTGCGCTAACGCCACGCCGGAAAACGCGAGCGCCGCAAGAATCACTACCGATTTACAGAACTGCGTGGTCAAACTGTTTTCTCCTCGTAATTGTCTTTAACAAAGGCAAATCGACTCACTCACGACCTCATAGGAAGCGGCAACTCATCGCGTCGGTTTTCCGTGTGTTTGAACGCTAAGACGCTCCACCCGCTTCTTGTCGCGCTTCCAGCGCTTCCCAGCGCGCGAGAGACTGCAGGAGCTGGGATTCGATTGCGCTATAACGCTGCTGTAGCGCCTGCACGCGGTCGGGTTGGTCCCGGTATAACGCGGGATCGGCCAACTGGGTTGTAATCTCGGCCTGCTCGCGCTCGAGTGCAGCGATGCCCGCAGGTAGTGCTTCCAGCTCCCGGATTTCCTTGAAGCTCAGCTTCGCAGACTTTTTGCCGCGCGATGCGACAGCAGGCTTCTCGGCGCGCCGCTGCGGCTCCTGCGAGATGGGACTGGAACGCTGGCGCTGCCAGTCCGAATAACCGCCGACGTATTCGCGCAGCATGCCGTCGCCTTCGAAAGCAATCACCTGGGTGACGACATTGTCCAGAAAAGCCCGGTCATGACTCACGAGGAACAGTGTTCCGTCATAATCCTGCAGCAACGATTCGAGAAGCTCCAGTGTTTCGATGTCGAGATCGTTCGTCGGCTCGTCCAGAATGAGAACGTTCGCAGGCCGCGAAAACAGCCGCGCCAACAGCAGCCGGTTGCGCTCGCCTCCGGACAATGCTGACACCTTGGCTCTGGCTCGCTCGGGCCGGAAAAGAAAGTCGCCGAGATAGCTCATCACGTGTTTGCGTGCGCCGGAGATCTCGATATATTCCGCGCCCTGGCTGATCGTGTCGATAAGCGTCGCTTCGTCGTCGAGCTGCTCACGCAGCTGATCGAAATACGCGATTTCAAGCCGTGTCCCGTGTCTGATCCTGCCGGTGTCGGGCTTCAGCTCGCCGAGAATCAACTTCAGAAGCGTGGATTTTCCCGACCCATTCGGCCCAATGAGCCCGATCTTGTCGCCACGCAATATACGTGTCGAAAAATCGCTGATCACGCGTTTGTCGCCGAAGCGCTTGGACACATCGGTAAGCTCCACCACCATTTCGCCCGAGCGATCGCCCCGACCGACCGCGAAGCTGACCTGCCCGAGCCGATCGCGGCGCTCCGCACGATCACGGCGCAGTTGCTCGAGGCGCTGCACCCGGCCTTCATTGCGCGTGCGCCGCGCTTCGATCCCTTTGCGGATCCACGTTTCTTCCTGCGCAAGCACTTTGTCGAAGCGCGCGTTGGCTACAGATTCTGCCTGCAGCATGTCCAGTTTGCGCCGCTGATACTGAGCGTAGCTTCCTGGAAAATTGGATAGCGCGCCCCGGTCGAGCTCGATCACGCGGGTCGAAACATCGTCGAGAAACCTGCGATCGTGCGTCACGAAGATGACTGCGCCCGAGTAGCTCTTCAGCAGATCCTGCAGCCATTCGATCGCTGTAATGTCCAGATGATTGGTCGGTTCATCGAGCAAAAGCACTTCGGGCTCGACTGCGAGTGCCTGGGCAAGCGCGACACGCTTGCGAAGGCCGCCTGAGAGGTCGCGCACGATACTGTCGGCGGGGAGCCCCAGCCGATCTATCAGCGCATCGACACGCGAATTGATGCGCCAGCCATCGCCGTCATCGAGCACATGCTGGAGCGCCTGCAGCCGCTCGAGCTGGGCCGGCGTGCTCGCCAGTGTAAGATCGTGAGAAACCTTGTGGTATTCGAGCAGCGTCAGCTGAAGCTGGCCGAATCCGGACGCGATGGCCTCGAACACCGAATGCTCCGATTCGAGTGCCGGTTCCTGGGGAACGAACGCGATTCGCAAACTCGGGCTGCGCCACACGATCCCGTCATCGAGCGCCTGCTGTTTCGCGATGACTCTGAGGAGACTGGTCTTTCCGCTGCCATTACGGCCGATCAACGCAACCCGCTCGCCAGAATCCAGCGAGAGATCGGCGTGATCGAGTAGGGGTGCATCTCCAAAGGCGAGGGACGCCTGGTTCAGCGTGATGAGCGGCATGCAGCGTCCCGGATACTGCTAGTTCTTGTCGCCTGATCCCGTAACGGCGCTAGCGACACCTTTCACAGCGGATCCTGCAACACTCACGCCCGTTTCAATGACCGTGCCTGCAAGCGAGACGGTGGTCGTCACCGCGGTTCCTGCCAGAGATACAACTGTGCAACCCGCGAACGTGAGCGTCAACATGAGCAGCGCGCAAAGCTTCTTCATTCGATTTGCAGTTTTGGTCGTTTGAGTGCCGTGTAGATTCCGCGAACTATAGCGGAAATGGCACGTGACTGGTATACAGCGTGTGCCCTCACCTGCTGGCCAAAGGAGATCAAATGAAGAGCGCACTCGCGTTGTGTATCTGCATTGGATTCGTCGCGACGTCGGAACGGCTGGCCGCGCAAACGATCATTCAGGAGCCCTCGATCTCCGCTGATGCGGCGCAGGAGCTCGTCTCGGCAGCGCTCGCGTATTGCCGCAAGGAAGGCCACAAGGTGAGCATCACCCTACTTGACCGCTCTGGTCGCACCAAGGTGGCGGTGCGCGACGATGGTGCGGCTCCGCACAGCTTCGAGCACAGTTTGCGCAAAGCCTACACCGCGCTGACCTACAACATGCCTTCAGGCGAATACGGAAAGCGCGCGGCAGCGACCCCGGGCGCCATTGGTCCCCAGCTACTCGCCAATATCACCACCGCTGCGGGCGGGCTTCCTATCCGCGCCGGAAATGATGTCGTCGGCGCGGTCGGTGTATCCGGCACGCCCGGGAGCGCGGGCGGTGGCGACGCGGACTCGAAATGTGGACAGGCTGGTATTGACCGGATCGCGAAAGGACTTGTACCCGCTCGCTAGGCTGTCGAGACCTGCACCGATATCAGCGTCCCTGGAACGCGGGCTTGCGCTTTTCCATGAAGGCCGTGCGGCCTTCGGTAAAGTCCTGACTCGCAAAGCACGCTTCCACCATGCTCTGACAGAGCTCCAGATCGCGCTCATCAGGATTCTTGCGCATTTCGATCAAGCACCGTTTTACCGCGGCGAGCGTGAGCGGTGCGTTGTTCGCCATGGTCCTGGCGTAATCCATGACGTACGGCTCGAGCTCGGCGGCAGGCAGCACGCGATTCACGAGCCCCATTTGCAGCGCTTCCGCAGTACTGAACTGGCGGCCGGTATAAAAAATCTCTGCGGTGAATGCAGGTCCCACGATGTCGGATAGGCGCTGCAGGCCCGAGTAGCGGTAGCCCACTCCAAGCTTCGCGGCCGGCACTCCAAAGCGCGATCCTTCTGCTGCAATCCTCAGGTCGCACGCGATAGCGACACCCAGCCCTCCGCCCATGCAATAGCCGCGAATCATCGCAACCGTTGGTTTCGGGCACTCACGCAAAGCGCGGTTTGCCGCTTCCGATCCGGCTTCGGACTGGCGCACCTGCTCGGGTGTCGAGCGGTTCTCGGCAAACTTGGAAATGTCCGCACCAGAAATGAAAGCCTTGTCCCCTGCACCCTTCAGGATGACGACCCGCACCGCGGGGTCCGTGGCGTAATCCTGCAGAGCCGCGCCCATCGCGTCGTGCATGTCCGGCGACATGGCATTGCGTTTTTCCGGATTGTTGAATATCACCCACCCGATCCCGTCTTCTTTACGGGCGATCAGTTTCTCGGTTTTGCTGGAAATACTCATGCTTTCCTCCTGATAATTAATTGATGCGGATAGCGGTGAAAAACAGCACGGAATGACGGCGCGAACCATTATGGCATTGCATTCGGCGGCCATTACCCTTAATTTGCAGCGTTCAAGGAGCGCCAGGAGCCTCCCCATAGATGAAAAGGAGCTGACACATGAATCGAATCCTCATCGCGTCGCTTGCAATATCGTTTGCTGCGTCGGCCTATTCCCAGCAGTTAGAATCGATCGACCCCGCCTCTGCCAAGGTGCAGCCGGAGCAATCAGAGCCCGGGCGGCCCGTGCTCGACTCGACTACTCCGCAACTCGGAATGGATTTCAAACGCGGCCAGCACGACGCCGACGCACGAGAGTGTCTGCAATTGACGACGAACGACCAGATTCACCGCTGCGCTGAAAAATACCGGTCGCATACGATGCCCGCTAAGTTGGTCAAAGCATCGCTGTCTGCAAAGCCGGCGGAATCGACCAAATCCGACTCGACTACTCCGTTGCAGACACTGAAAGCGACTCAAAGCTTGTCGACTGCACCTGCGGTGAAATAAGTCAGCTTCTTTCGAAGCGCGCATATTTCCAAGTCACTCATCGTCAATCCGCGCCATACAAGCCTCGCGGCGATACCTGCGGCTGCGCTCAAATCCGAGCGCCGCACTTTGTCCCGGGTATCGCCGCGCGTAAGTATGTAGCGGATATCGCTGTCAGGCCGGTCGAAGCCTGCGACGAGCCGCATCGCCGGTATGCCGTGCCGCGCAAAATTATAGTGGTCTGAATTTGCCATGATCGGCTGATAAGTATTCAGCGTGATTCGAGCCGCGCGTGCCACGTCCTGAACGTACTCGTTGAGCTTCGGATAGTCACTCGTCAACGCAGTCAGACGATCATCTCCCGCGAGGGTGTCCAGATTCACGTTCAGCCGCATGTCGTTGCGTTCGGCATCCTTCATCGTGTCTAGATAGTGTTTGGATCCGGCGAGCGCCCACTCCTCTGCACTGAAAAGACATACACGCAGCCCACGCCTCGCGCGCGCCAGCAGCGGTGCGCACGCTCGCGCTACCGCAAGCGCTGCTGCTACACCGGTCCCATTGTCCATGGCGCTTTCGGCCAGGTCGTGGCCGTCGACGTGCGCGCTCAGGACGATCCATTCCGGCGCGTGACCTGGCAAATCCAGGCTCAGGACTGAAGTTTCGGCGTCGTAGTCCTCGCCCACAGATTGGAGGCGAACAGGCCGATGCTCGCGGTTCATCTGCGACAGCCTTTCCGCCGACTCATAATCGGTGCCGACTGCAGGTATTCCGTGCTGCCCCGCACGTCCCGAAGACCCAGCGACCGGGCCAGCGCCGGGATACGGATTTGCGATGATGAAACCGGCGGCGCCGCGCTCGATCGCCCACGCGAGCTTGCGGCGCCGATGAATATGCTGGGCACTGAAAGGATATTCGTGGCGCACGAGGACAAGTCGGCCACGGATGTCTGAGGCGCGGCTTTCGAAATCTTCCGGCGCGCCGCGACCAAGATCGCAAACTTCTGCAACGACACCTTCGCTCGCAGTCGATTGCGAGCCGAGAAGCGGATTGCATGCAAGTGGAGTCCCGTCCGCAAGCGTCAGCGCGGCCTCCTTTACCCGCCAGCCTGCGTATGGAACGCGCTCCACACGGACTGAAGGCTTGATCTCGGCAAGACGCTTTTGTGCGAACTGCAGCGCTCTGCTTTCACTTTCGGTTCCCGCACGGCGCCCGCCACAGTCGCATAGCGCGATAAAGTCGGACCACAACGCGGCGTCCGCAGCGAGCGCCGTGAGTATTTCGATTAGATCTTTGTCGAACATGCGACTGCAATTCTCAGGACGTAGTGAGTCACTCCGCTTTGATACCGGCGTCTTTGACAACTTTTGCCCAGCGTTTGAGATCGGATTCGAGCAACGCCCGAAACTGCTCGGGTGTCGTGGTTCGGGGCTCGACTGCAAGCGCTGAAAAGCGTTCGCGTACATCAGTCGCGTTCAGAACTTTGGCGATGAGACGATTGAGGGTGTCCACTATAGGCCTTGGCGTTGCCGCGGGAGCCATGACGCCCCACCAGTGCTCGAACACCAAACCTGACACTCCGCTTTCTTCAAAAGTAGGCACATCGGGAAAAGCGGCGAGTCGCCTGCTGCTCGTAACACCAAGTACCCGTAATCGCCCCGACTTAACGAAGGGAGCCGCGGTGGCCATCGAGGTAAACGTGATCGGAATCTGGCCGCCCACGACATCGGTGATCGCAGGGCCCGCACCTTTATAGGGGACGTGTGTCAGCTGTATTCCTGCATGAGTCTGAAACAGCTCTGCTGCGAGATGCGTCGTCGCACCATTGCCGCCCGAAGCAATAGCGAGCTTCCCGGGCTGACTTTTCGCAAGCGCGATCAAATCCTTTAGGCTCTGCACCTGCAGCGCAGGATTCGCAAACAGGAACATCGGGGATACGCCGACAAGCGTCACGGGCGCGAAATCCTTGACGGGATCGTAGGGAACCTTCGCGTGGATGCTGGGATTGATCGTGTGAGGCATGTCGGACAGGATGATCGTGTAGCCGTCAGCCGGCGCCTTAGCCGCCACATCTGTGCCGAGCATGCTGCCTGCGCCAGGTCTGTTGTCGATAACGAAGGTCTGGCCCAGAGCCTCTCCGAGTTTTTGCCCCAGAGTGCGTGCGAGCACATCGGAACTGCCGCCCGGCGCATAGGGCACGATGAAGCGAATGAACTTTGTTGGATAGTCGGGCGCTTTCACCTGCGCAAACCCCGATGAGGCCGTTGCTGCAAGCAAAAACACAATCGTGATCAGTTGACACATGTAAAACCACTCGAATAGAGATGGCACAGTGTACGCGACGACACGCAATACAGACCACAAGGTTGTCGCCCGAGGCCGCCTCTCTTGGGTTGCCGACCGATCGATAGATCGCCGAAGGATGGAAGGTTACGGAGGGAAACCTTTGGTTTCCCTCTGTTGGTTCACCAGCCCGCCTCGCGGAGCGAGGCGTCAACCGCCCCTCCCCCCGCGTGCACTTGTGCTTTAAAGATTTTGCGCACAGTCTCGATGGTGTCGGCCTCTTCAGCGCGCTTGTCCAAGCGGTAGCCTTTCACTCGTGCGAAGCGCAGCGCAAACCCACCCGGGTATTGCGAGCTTTCCTGTATTTCGTTGAAGGCGATTTCAACGACCAACTCGCGCCGCAGCTGTACCGTCCAGCTGTCACGACCCGTCTCGCGCTTGAGGAACTCGGCTGTTTGCCACCCCAGCATTTCATCCGTAAGTCCCTTGAAAGTCTTACCCAGCATTACAAACGTTCCGGTTGCGGGATCGCGCGCGCCAAGATGAAGATTGGATAGCCAACCGCTGCGACGGCCGTGACCCCACTCGGCGGCGAGCACGACCAGATCCAGCGTATTGGCTCGTTTGATCTTGATCCAGCTCGCGCCGCGGCGGCCCGCTTCGTACGGTGCATCGAGCGTTTTCGCCATTACGCCTTCGTGCCCGCGCGTCAATGCACTTTCGAAGAACTCGGTGGCAGTCGCATGATCTGAAGTAACGATTCGCGGAATGATCGTGTCGCGAGCAATGCAGCCTTCCAGCACACCGAATCGCTCGTGCGCCGGCTGATCGACGAGCGGCTCGCCATTGCGCAGCAGGCAATCGAAGAAAAAGACTGACAGAGGCAATTCGCGGCGCATTGCGTCGACTTCGAGCTTGCGACCGAACCGTCGCATCGTCAGTTGGAACGACAGCGGAGATCCGTCCGGTCGAAGCGCGATCGCCTCACCATCCAGGATCAGACTGCGGACTGGGGAGGCACGAACGACTTCGACGATTTCGGGTACGCGCTCGGTGACATCGTTCAAATTGCGCGTGTAAATCCGCACGGTGTCTCCCGCCTTGTGCACTTGCACGCGCGCACCATCGAGCTTCCATTCGAATGCAGCTGTTCCAAGCTGCTCGAGCGCTTCGTCCGTGCTCTCGGCCGAGTGCGACAGCATCGGCAGCACGGGCTGCATGAGCTGGATCGTGAACCGTGACAGCCCTGGTACGCCCTCGCTGAGCGCCGCACGCGCGACTTCGGCAAGGCCTCCAGCCGACATCGCGGCACGTCGAACATCAGCGGCCGGTACTTCAGCGGCGATGGCGATTGCTTCCACCATCAAGCCGCGCAAAGCGCCTTGCCTCAGCTCGCCGACGATCAGACGGGTTAGGAAATCCTGTTCCTCAGCCGTAGCGCAAGAAAACAGCGCGCGCAACGCCGCGGTGCGCCGGGTGCTCGCACCTTTGCCTTTGACTTGCGCGATTTCGGCAAATGCGCGATCGACATCCTGCAGGTTCAATGACGGCTGCGAAGCGGCATCGCCTTCGCGCGCATTTTGCAATGATTCATAACTGACCCCGAGCTTGCCCTGGCATGTCTCGCCGCTCAGATACGCGATCGCGACGGGAATTTCGTCCGGCGTCACACCACGCAGGCAAACCGCAATTTCCTTGATCTTTTCAAGGCGGCGTGATGTTTCAGACACGCGCTGCGATGCTGAAACCAAGTTGGTTAGGAGCGTCATATGGTGGATGAAAGAAAGAAAGCGTGCCGAGCAAAACCCATTCCGCTGTGCCACGCTATAGAATCGACCATCAAATAGGGAGAGTGCTATGAAATTGTTAGGTGTGGATGCGAGCCCGTACGTTCGCAAAGTCCGCATTGTGCTGGAAGAGAAGCAGATTCCATACGAATACGTGCAGGCGAGGCCGTCAGTTCCTGATTCTCCCGTCCCGCAGTTCAATCCGCTCGCCAAAATACCGGTGCTCGTCACCGATGCAGGCAAGGGCATCTACGATTCTCCGGTCATCGTCGAATATCTCGACATGCTCGTTTCAGAGCCACCCCTGATACCGATCGAGGCAGAGGCACGCGTTGAAGTAAAGCGCTGGGAAGCACTGGGAGACGGCATCGCCGATGCGATCGTTGCAATTTCACACGAGCGCCGCAAGCCTCAGGACAAACAGGACACCCCGGAGTGGTATCAGAAGCAGCGGCTCAAGATCGATCGAGGCCTGACGGCAATGGAGCAGGCGCTCAGTGGAAATGAGTTCTGTCATGGCGGCCGATTCAGCCTTGCTGACATCGCTGCCGGGTATGCACTAGGTTATCTGGATCGCGTTCTGCGCGACATCCAATGGCGCCCTTCGCATCCCAATCTGGCGCGCCTTGCAGGGCGGCTCGGCGAGCGCGAATCGTTCCGTAAGACTGTGCCCGTCTAACGAGCGCGATGCCTGGACCGCACCATCCAGGGCGACCCACTATCGGTGCTTAAACGTTGGGTCGTGGCAGGTGCCATTTGCAGTACCTGGCGCCCGCAAAAGTGAACGTCTCAGAAAGATAGCGTGACGATGACAGTGTCAGTGTAACTGCCCACCGGCACGTTTTGCCGCGCCGGGATGCGCGCATAAATCGTGTGGTTTGCGCTGGTCGTGGCCCCGATGACCACGGACGTGCCTGCGGTGCCGTCACCCCAGACGATGAGACGGGTCGGATCGCTGAACAGATTGTAGTTGAGCGAAGATCCGGCGCCGCTCATGGTGCGCAGCGTATATGAGCCACCTCCAGGAGCCAGCGCTATCGTGTATGGCGTAGGGATATCGCAAGTGACGGCTACGTTTCCGCCGGCATTGTCGAGCGGCACATTGCTGAACGTGTCGTAACTGCCGAAAATCACCCCGAGGACGCTCAGGGTGCAAGCCCCCCAGCTTGTTTGAGCCGTCAACATGAGTGTGAGTGCGAGCAATGAAGCGCACAGACCGCGCCGCGTGCGCGTCAATGCGCGAGTTTCGCCGTTCCTGCTAAAGCTTCGAGTCATGGCGCCACGCCCGCGCAGGTGTATGTACCGAGGTGTGGGAGGGGATCGGTCGTTTCCGGGAAAGGAACCGAGAGCTCGCAGCTTTGCCCGCGCCACGTGATGCGCAAGCGATTCATCTCCTGCAACCCGGTCAGATAGATCTCCCCTTTCATCCCCACTGCGAATTCCTCGTTCTCTCCAATGATCTGTGCCACTGCGCCGCTCGGCAACGGCTCGGTGTTGTCCAGCAACACTGTGAGCAACCCGCCGCGCGAGCGCTTCACTGGGAACTTCAGAACCATCCCGCTGCGGAAATACGGTATGGCGTCGACTTGGACACCATCGACCTGTGCATCGAGCGGCAGATCAGCTTGTTCGATGCTGATGAAATTCTTCTCGTACGGACGCAGGCGCGGCAACAGCGCGCTGCCGTCTTCGCCGGTCCGCGCAACGAGCTGGTTATCGGCGTAGACCCGCACATTGGGGTAATCAGGCAATTGCACAACGGCGAAACTGTCAGTGATGCGCCGGCTTAGGAAAGCGCGTCCGCCAACTACGGCTACACCTCCGCTTGCACTGGCGCGGTAGCCGGTTTCGCCGCCGCTGTGAGACGCTTCCACGATATACGTTCCAACATCGTTCTGAGCGCTCACACCGGCTTCGCGGCGATCTGAATCGCCGGCGCCCGCGAGCAGGCGGTAGCCGACGCCGGTCCCCGCTGGCAAGTTACGCTGTACCTGCAACAGCGCCTGCTGGTTACCGGGTTGCGCCGTAGCGTTGATGCTCGCGGTGGTCCGATCGTCCAGAGGCAAGGTAAGAGTCAAACCGGCAACTGTTCGCTCATCGCCGTTGAGAAACCTGATGAGCGAGACGCCCACCCCAACCTTGCCCAAGCTCACGCTGTAGTTTGCGCTGACCAGTTTGACATCGTCGCGATCGCGATAGGCCTGGTGCACGTAATTCACACCGAACGAGCCGGAGCTCTTGGCGCTCAAGCTGGCGAACGCCTGGCTGATCTGGCTTGGCGAGAGCTCACCGGGCTGCAGACCCACCTGCGTAAACTTTTCCGTGGCAAGTTGGGTGTTTGCGCCGACGCTGATCGCACGACTTTGTCGCTCGAACGCAGCGCCCAATAAAGCGCCGGCTCCTCGGTCGCCCTGGCTCGCCGCCACTGATCCGGAAAAGAGGCCTAGGCCGCTCCATAGATATGCGCCACCCAGCCCTGCTGTGCGCTGATCGGCGAGAAGCTCGCCGTGCGCCTCTCCCGTGAACTGTTCGCTGAAACCCAGGCGGTGCGTTCCGATCGCGAAAACCCTACCGTAGTCGCTGCTCGCGACACCATAATTTCTGCGCGCGGCTCCGACCTCGTACGAGTAATCGTGCAGTCCCTTCTGCAACAGTCTCGGCGTTGCGTAGTAAGGCTGTGTAATGATGCGCTCGCGTCCGAGAAGATCGCGCACCACGAGACGCGCTTCGCCCTGACCGGTCACGACGGGCAGATCGGGAATGCTGAAGGGGCCGCTCGGGACGTCACGACGCAGACGCAAGGCATCATTGACGTAAAGGTCCACGGTCGACGGCAGCACCGCCTCGCCCGATAACGCAGGAAGCGGGAACGTGACGAACCCCGGCTGCGTGGCAAAATTCGTCGCCCACTGCACGCCGCCAAAGCGCACCGGTCGCCCCCACGCGCCTGCCCTGCTGACGGCATCCCCAAGCCTCAGGGTCGCGAGATCAGCTGGGCGGTCTTGTGTCCATGTCGTATCGAGTCGGATGTAGCGCGCACCGTTACCACCCACGTCGCGCGCGAGGAAACTGCTGATGCCCGCACCCCATCGGCCGAAGGCTCCCGTTTCCAGTAGTCCACTGCCGCGGGTTAGGCCTACTGAGTGGTCGGCGAAGAGGTCGTAGTTGAGGAACCCGCCCACAGGCGGCAGGCTCGGAACGGTAAGCCCCGTTGCGTTTCTGAGCACGGTGCCGTCAAAAAGCCCGGCCGGCGCATTCAACGCGATCGACTGGCGCGACTCATTCACTTGGTAAGACACACCCGGCAGCGCATCGAGAGGATAGTAGCTTTCGCCAGTGTGCAGCAGAGGAGCCGTATCAGGCGTGCGGATGCGCCAATGGCGCAGGTCCTCAGCCCGGACTAGCAAACGCCCATTTTTTTGCCGCAGCAGTAAAGCGGAGTCCGCGCGGTCCTGCCCGTTGATGCTGACCGCTAACCATACCTCTTGGAGCACCGCTGCCGTGACGTCCTGCTGCGGAGCATCGGCAGCTAGAACGGTCAGCGGTGTAGAAGACGCCGCTGTTGAGCTTTCCGCTCGATCGTCCGGGGCGGCGGCCACCGCGAGATTCAGGGGCGTCTGCACGTCTGGGGCACGCGTCGCGTGGGCCGCAGCCTCTCGGGCGAGTATCGGATTGTCTGGCGCCTGATCTAAGCTCGCGTCGTCGGGCTTCATCATTTCATTCGCGGAAGCGGCAGCAATTGCCTCATACAACATACCGCGCGTGGGCAGCTTGGGCGGAGCGTTGATCAAGGCCACCGACGGGACTTGTCTGCCAGCCGTCTGAACGATCGACGATGTGATCGCCTCCGGTGACGGATGCGAGGTAGGCGCGGCAGGCGCCTGTGGAATGCCATTGTTTACAGGCCGCTGATCGCTTGTGTTAACGAGCGATACGACTGCTGCGGTAGGCGCTGCTAGGTAAGATCGGGGCGCGGGTACTGCCGTTATTACTGTTTCCTCGGCTACTGCCTCTTGGATTGCGTCGTTGTTCGGCAGGGCGGTGCTGCTTGCATCAAGGGTGATTTGATCGCGCGGGGTTCTCTCGCCGAGTGACTTTGGGGATCCGTCTGCCGTCCCGCGAACCAGGACCGCGCGCGCTTCGGGCACTCGGAGCTCCCGAGGCTCAACCACCTGGTATGCGCTCTGTAGGAGCTCACGAGGTTCGACAACTCGGTACGGGCTCTGGCTCCACTGCGGCTCTGATGGTGATGACGCACCTGCAGCGTACAATTCTGTGGCGACGTCACTTGCCGCCAAGACAATGCCAGGTGCCGTCGCAAAAATCTGCGAGGCAAACGCGACTGCAATCGTCTTCCTAATGGAATTGGGGCGGGGCCGGCAATTTAGGCAGCCTTCAGCGCTGCCTTGAAAGCCTGCGGCGCCCAAGGCTACTCCACGACGACTTCGGCTTGGATGTCGCCCGCATCAGTTTGCGCGGCTACACGCAACGGAGCACCCGCCGCTGGCAGAGGGCTGAGTTTGTAAATCCAGTCGCGGCTCTGGCCGGGGAGTACGTAGGCGGCGACTTCTTGCGTCATAAGCGGCTGCTCAGTCGTCGCGAGCATGAGCTTCGACTTAGCGACCTGGATGTGAGCGTTGCCGTCGTTCCTAAGGCTGAGCTTGAGTGTGCCTTCCGGCGTCCGCGAGGCTTGCCACCGCAGCACGGGTGTCGCGCGAACCGGCGGGATTACGAAGACAGGAACGCCAATGCGAAGCACGACGCGGAGGCCCTGAACATCCGTCTTCGCAGGCGGCACTTCCTGCAGGAACAAGCGATAGGTGAGCTCGCGTTGAGTATCCGCTGAACGCCGCAGGCCGACCCGCACCACCTGTGACCCGCCAGCAGGGATCGTGAAGATGGGCGGCGTGGCAAGTATTTCCTTAGTCGGGGTGTAAACGTCCTTACCGTCTTCCTGCATCCAACTCGTGACCTCGAGCTGGATCACCGTTGCTTCCGTGCCGCTGTTGCGCACAACCAACGAACCCACGGTCTGCTTGGCAGAGAGCGTCGCGCGCACGGGGTTTACTGCAAAGGAGCCGGCGCTTGCCACGCCGGCAGCGCCAAGTAAAAAGGCCAGGCCGAA
>JAQGNH010000329.1 GCA_028291945.1 Betaproteobacteria bacterium | reverse complement strand
CTCCGGAGACAATTTGTTCGGGCCCGGCTGGCGCGCGAACGCGACGATCGGCCGCGCCGTACGGCTCATCATGCGAAACGTAATTGGTACGCTTCCCGGTGAGCTCGATCGCAGCAGTCTCGGCCATGCTGGCAAGTACACCTACTGTATCGCCGAGAATGAGGTGGACAGCCCGTGGCCGCCGATGCATACGACGCGCGGGTTTCGCGCGGACCAGAATGCCGTGACGATATTCGCCGCTTACGCGCCGCACCAGTACTCGAACCGGTTGAGCGCTACACCCGAAGGCGTGCTCGCGACGGCGTGCTCGCACATGCGGATTTCTGCCGGCTCCGCGCGGCAGCCGCAATACGCACTCGTATTCGCAGGGGAGCATCAGGCGATCATGAAGAAAGCGGGCTGGGCGCGTGAAGACGTCCAGCGTTACTGCTTCGAAAATTCGAAGGCATCGATAGCCGAGCTTAAGCGCGCCAACTTGTTGCCCGGCGAGGTCAGTACCGATGATGAGCGAACGCTTTACGCGCTCGTGGAACGGCCGCAGGATTTTCTTGTGATCGCTGCGGGCGGGCACGCCGGCGTGCAATCGGCTTTCATACCGGGCTGGGGCAGCAAGGCCGGCTCGCAAAGCGTCACGAGAGAAGTACGGCGGCCGTAAACGAAAGCGAGAGAACTGAATCGCTGCAGTCAGGGTTCGACTGTTCCGGCTCCGGGCGCCTTTTCTGGAACAGGTAAATGGACCAGATAATGCATCCCGCCGCATTCATTGCCTTCGATCAGATCCTTCTCGATCTCGGCGCGGCGAGCCTCGTCGGCAACGGCGCAGACACAAACGCAATTCGCGCCCTGCAAGCTTACTTTAGTGCGGTCCGATTTCGTCGCGAGCAAAACGCCCAGGTTATTCGTCTGGCCAATGCCTAAAGAGGTATGACTTGCCCGTGTCTGAAAAGTCCTGTCTTCGAATGACCGCTTGGTGAAGACGTAGACGCCGGCGATCGCTTTGAATTTGGTGCCCATGGGCCACGCCTGGAAACAATAGCGTTCCCCCGATTTGCCCGTGAACGTGACAGTGCTGCTCATATCGTTGAATCCTGGACATTCGCTCGTAAGCGCAGATTATCCGCCTGATCTATGTTGCGGCGAGCGTCGTGCGGTAACGAACATAACGGGCTGGCGTGAGACTAACCGTGTTTAAGCATCGCCATCTACGTAGGCGGCACTGACCGCTTTGGCGGCGTTGATCCAGTCATCACTCGGGGTCGCACCGGCGCGATGCGCGTTCATGAGCGCAATGACGAGTCCGAGAGTCGCCGTATCGAGCGCTGAAGCTTCGGCGCGCCGAAACTCACCACGCTGATAGGTGAGCGCAGTCACGATGCGGCCAAGCAGCCGCGACTGCGCAAACGCCGGGTTGTCCCGGATTTTTTGCACGGCCGCGGCCAAGGGGTTTTCTATGATTCGCTGCGGGTCGAAGCGCGCGACGTGTCGCAGCTCCTCCTCGAACTGGAACGCGGACATCGCGTCGCTAGTACCGAATGCCGGCCTTAATCCTGTGAGGGGCTCACTCATCGTCAAAACTCTCTTGGGCTGGTCTACAGTGAGGCGAAAAGCCATGGCTGGCCAACTCTTTGGAAACCACATCGACTACTTCTGCATCATGCGCGCGAAGTGCTCCGCGCGCCAGCACTTCGCAGCGCTTTCGGTCACCAGCAGGTGTCGAAGGCTCCGTCCCGGCGCCTGAAGTCGCCGCGCCGCCGCAGATATTGATGTGAAAGCCGTCGTTCAAGGCTGCAGCTATCCTGTTTTTCCGGCGACCACCCGATACGCCGTCAGTGCTAAAGTGCTATCGCAAGCTTTGCCTCGTGACCTCGGTCCCCTGGTGAGGCATGGAGAACTGACGAGCGATGCTCGACGAACAAGGAGGCACCATGGCCATACAGATCTACGATCCGACGACCGAAGTGGCAGGACGGCACATCGCGTTCGCGCCGCGCCCGAAAACGCTCGAGGGCCTGAGGATCGGCCTCGTCGACAACACGAAGCACAATTCTGATCAGTTGCTGCTGCGTATCGCCGGTTTGCTCGAGCGCGATCACGGCGCCAAAGCGCACGTGATACGCAGGAAGAAGAGCGCCGGCGCAGCACCGCACGCCGAGATCATCGAGGAGCTGAAGGCAAACTGCGACGTCATCGTCGCGGGTGTCGGCGACTGAGGGTCATGCAGCTCGGGCAGTGTGCTCGACAGCATCGTTTTTGAACAGCACGGCGTTCCCTCCGCATCGATCATCACCGATGTGTTCAAAGTAACCGGGCAGGCAATGGCACGCACGTGGGGTCTTCCGGATTTTCAGTTCCTCGCGATGCCCCATCCGATCGCGAACCTGACCCCGGCGGAGCTCGATCAGCGCGCCGCCGCGATCGTGCCCGATGTTGTGCGGCTTCTTCTGAAGGGCCAGCAGGCCTGACGCAGCTCTCTTGACTGCCTTCGCGCCGCGCCACCCCGACGGCACGACGCGGAGTGTGGCGACGCTGCGCGGTACGGGACGCAAGCGGGCTTTCGCGTTCTGCCGCCTTCCGGCGTTCTGAGCGAGCCAGAGCAGGATCGCGACGAGCGTTCCTCCCGGCACCAGCAGCTCGATCAGAAGATACGGCCCGAAGTTGCGCAGCGTTTTTAAAAGCGATTGCAAATGTGAGGTGTTCATCTTCGGTTCCTGCTGCTCGGTGTTATCGCGCAATCACGGCTGGAGAATCGGTGCCGTGTCGTTGTAGGGCAGTGTACGCAGCAGACGTATCCGTCCGATGTCGCGAACACGCGTGTTTGTTTCAGTTGTGTAGCGCCGCATGGCGCTCGTCGAACGTCGATGTCGCGGCAGCGTCACGGCACACCGTGCGCGTCGCGTCATCTTTGCGCCTTTACCGCAGACAAAAGACGCGCGCACTGAGCCATTGGCTCGGCCGAGTCGTTCAGGAACTGGGAGGATTGCGGGAGGACGCCTTAACCCGCCGCCGGGCGGGCTAAGGGAGCTTCAGAACAGCATTGGACAGAGCGTCGTGTCGAAACCAGGACCCTACACGGAGCTCTTCGGAGAAGTTTTGAAGAGGGTGTTCGGGTGCTTCACGGACTTCGGGGTGCTGGCGGCAAGCCGCGCTTGCAGAACAGCTACAGGAACGCCGCAGGTGCGTGCAGCCTGCTCCACCGACGCGCAACCCGAGCGAACCATGCGCAGCGCGTAATCGATGTCGGCGTCAAAAGTACCTTCGTTCATGGGTCATCTCCACAGTGGTTCCGCACTATCCCGTCACGTCACGCCTGGCTGCGGATGGCGTTATGCGCAACGCAGTTGGCGTTGTTACCGAACCGCCAACGAACGGAAAGCAGCTGCACGAAAAAGCAGGAAAGTCGAAATGCGGAAATGACGGAGCACGAGGCTTTCTCGACTTCGGCAATCCCGCCGCCATGGAGCGTGCGCTCGTTAGGCCGGTGACTTTGCGCCCCCGCCTTTCGGTCGGGTTTGCCCTTTCGTTCGTTAAAGCCGATTACAAGGGGCGCGAGTGGTTTTAGCGCGCCAGTTTGTCACAGACCGGGAATGCTTCCGATCGCGCCATGTCGCTCGATCGCGACACAACGGGTTCGATCTACTTGGCACGCTCCGCAGAGTGGAAGCCTGCGGTACATTTTCCATCTACGTTCGCGACTTCCCAGTTTCTGCGCCCCGGCATAGCACGCGGGTCGGCGGTGCCAACGAGCGTTCCACCATCTTTGATCACAATGTCCCACTTGCTGCCCAGGCCCGTTACGAACGTCATCTTGTTCCCCTCGACTTGCAAAGTCGGCGCGGGGCCGCTGCTGTCGAGAACGGCCTTGCCATTCAGGGAATCCCGGTAAGCTACGTAGCCCAGCTTGCTGCTGTGGCTTACGCGCAGCAAATCTTCTGCTTCGAAAAACTCGATCTTGAACGCACCGTGATCTCTGTCGGATCGCGATCCAAGCACTTCGAAGGTGCCGCTGCACACCGTACCGATCAGCAATGTCGGATTGGTTCCTCGAACGTTTTTGAGATTTCTGTCAGAGGTCTGGGCTGTCGCGTCAACGACGCCAGACAGAAAAAACGAGAGAACAACCACAACAACAAAGCTGCGCGCTTGCAGCACTTCGATATTCATCTGGTAATCCCCTGGGTAGAACGGAGCATGCGCAAACCTGGCGACGGAGACGCCGCGCTCCTGTTGCGAGGCCATCCAGCGGCGTGTGAACGATGCTTCGAACATGAAATATACAGCGGAGAATCGTCGCTCGCCTAGTGCCTGCTGATCTGCCGTGCCTGGCCAGACGTTGTGCTGCGTGCTGAATCTTTATCCATCAACGGGTTGCGCACCACACTTCCTGCAGTATCGCGCATCGGCCTCAGGGGCCTTCCGGCTGGTAGCGAGCGCGGCTGCCGTGGAGCGGCAAATAATTTCGGAAGCGCCTGGCACAGATTTCGGCAGTAACGACGCCCTTAAGTTACTGCAACAATTCGCCAACCCATCAGCATCACGATCGAGGCAAGTGCGCGGCCGATGTCGTGCGAGGCACGATGTCTCCGCATTACGGTGTCATCACCGTGATCGCGCAATACCGCTATAGAAACGCTAATGAACGCATGCTTCTGTCGTTTAACGACCTAGGTCAGTGCGCCGACCCTGAGCGCGTGCCAAGCAACGCCGCGTTTCGTCTGCTGGCGAGACACAAAAGCGAACTAACCGGTGCAGACTGCAAGTACGCTGCCGGTCTACGCGCGGCATTACGCAATTATTCGAACGTCCACGCACACCTGGAGTTAGCGATGACAAAGAGCTTATCGGCTGCAGCCGCCATCGTCCTGGCACTGTCGGTATCGGCATGCGGCCATGATAAAGACGAGGACGATACCCGCACCAGCACAACGCCACCCCGCGCTGCTGAAAGAAGCGCAGCAGATCAGAGGCCGAGCACTGCACCGACCGACCAAGGCACCACTGGCGGCACGGGCGGAGACGGCGAGGCAACGGCGAGCAGCAGCACAAGCGGAAGCGACTCTTCGAACACCCCTGCCTCCGCTGCGGCCTCCACAACCGGAGCGACGCCACGCGCGAGCGGCACTCCCTCTGGCAGTCAGTAGCGCGCAGGGAGCAGCATCGAAGCTGCTGGTTTACATCATGGCGCCTGTGGAACCTTCCGGCCTCCAGCGCTCCCCACGTGACCCGGTGTAGACCGGGTCTCTTTTATTGCGCGCGAACATTCCGGCCGCGCAAACGGTCCAAGGCTTCTGCTGATTTCGTTCTCGAGATCCCATGAAAGTCGCAAAGACATCCGCAGTTCTGCTTTTTATTGCCGGCGTGACATCTATCACTTCGAGTAACGCGCAGCACAGGGAGCGTCACGAGAGGGAATGGCATGGAGACATCCGCGTTTTCCACCGGCACGACCTGCCACGGTGGCGCGCCGGACGCTGGATTCATGGACGTCATGCGGGGCGCCTCGCATGGTGGTGGGTCGTCGACGGTGTCTGGTACGCTTACCCTGCGCCGGTCTACCCTTACCCGGATCCCTACGTACCGCCCGTGGTCGTCACGCCACCGCCCGCCGTTGTGCAGGCGCCATCCGCCGTACCTCCAGCTCAGCCTGGCAACTGGTACTACTGTGACTCCGCGCGCGCGTATTACCCGTACGTCTCGGAGTGTCCTTCGGGGTGGCGGTCTGTACCGGCGACTCCGCCGCCCGGCTGACCGCGAGGTCTGCTGACACGCGGCGCGGCGCTGCGCTTCACGTTTTAACGCGCGGCACCGTTACACCAACGAGAGTATCCCGTGTGAGGATTTCAGCGAGCTGTTCCTCGTTCCAGTCTGTCGTTCCTTCAGGTCGCATCGGGATGACGACGTAACGCATGTCCGCGTTCGAATCATGCACTCGCACGGTCACGTGCTCCGGAAGCTCGGTGCCGAATTCTTTCAATACAGCGCGCGGCTCGAACACCACGCGCGAGCGATAGTTGCGGCTCTTGTACCATGTCGGCGGCATGCCAAGAAGCGCGCGCGGGTAGCACGAACACAGCGTGCAGACGATGATGTTGTGAACCTCAGGCGTGTTCTCGACCGCGATAAGGCGATCGACTTCGAGATCGACACCCATTTCGGCGCATGCCGCTTTGCCATCGTCCAGAAGACGTTTTCTGAATTGCGGGTCGACCCACGCTTTCGCCACCACTCTCGACCCGCGGTACGGAAACTCTTCTTCGAACTGCTCCATCCTGCGCCTGACCTGCTCGGCAGTGATGATGCCTTTTTCCTCGAGCAGCTCCTGCATGGCACGGCTCATGATTTCGTATTCCGAAGGCGCGCCACCGTCGTCGTGCTCATCCAGCGGCGTGTGATCGTGATCGCCGTGATCGTGAGCGTGCTTCTTCGCTGCGTAATAGTCGATGCGGTTATCACTCATTTTCTTTACCCTGGATTTTGGTGTGGAACACCCATGTCGCCCGGCGCAGGCGCGAGCCAATGCTCATAGATCTCCATCTCGATGATGTCCTTCGCGGGTCCGCGGTAATCAGGCCAGACATCCTTTTGCAGGAACCGAACGCGATATAACACTTTCCGGGGCTCACCATCGAATCCGTATGCAAGCTCTTCAGGATTCCGGAACGCTCCGCAGATCCGCTCTATGGTTCCCGATTTGCCGCGAATGTAGTACGGCGTGCGGCGATGCCCGGGGGGAAACCGGCGCAGCACGACGACGGGGTCGCCGACGTTGAAACGGTGACCCGGCGCAGGCGCGTAAGTCGAAGGTTGCGCTCTGGGCGCAGACTTGCTGCTGGCAAACGTCATCGAGCCGTTCCTTTCTTGACTGGCGATTCCATCTCATCAGGAACGTTGAAGCGCTCGCGCACAGCGTCCATCCTGGCTGTGAGCTCATGCTCCGTGATCAGGCCTTTTTCGAGCAGAATCGTTCGCAGCGCGGAGGTCGTGATCTCGAAATACTGCAGCTTCGAGTAACGCTCGCCAAGATCCTCGGCGGCGCGGCGCAGCTCGTCCGTGCGCAGAACCTTGTTTCGCTGCAGGACCGAGCGTAGCGCGTTCGCCTGGCGCTCCCAGAATTTCATGCCGTGATCGATCGGATCCACTGCGCCGGCGTGCTCGCCGCCGATGTCCTGCGGACCTCTGTTCAAATGATTCACGCTCATCTTGCCTCGTCCTCTGGTAGCCTAATCGGGTAGTTCGTCTGACGCGATTGGCGCAGGTCGCGAACTGCATGTCGCAAAAGTCGTCTAAACGCTTCGTCAGAACGACGGTCTCATGGGTGCAGAACATCTTGAGCCCGCTCCTCGTTCGCTGGTAGCGCCTGTTCGGGGCTGGTAGCCCTCGGTTTTCACAGCGTTCAATTATAGGCAACTCCTCGGCGGAGCGTGCGGGTCCGCGTGGGCTGTCGCGGCGTCTCTTTTTCGCCTCGTCAGCAGGGGACGGGACTCTTTTACAAAAGTTTACAAATCGCTATTGGTGCAACAGGCTCGCTCAAGCTATAAAGCACAACCGGACGGCACGTCTGCTGCTAGGGCTGCCGGACGGCAGTGTTCGCCTAAACCCTTACGACAAAGGCATGGCCCAAATTCCTACTACACGCCCGGACCCCGTAAATGAACCCCGCGACCCCCTGAGCGTGCCGCCGCGGCAGCAGCGCAGGATCTGGATCATCGTCCTGCTGCTGGCCTGCGTCGGCGCAGGGATTGCGTATTACTACCACACCCGGGATTCCGGCGTAGCGGCCACTGAAGGCACGTCTGCCGCGAAAGGAAAAGGAAAAGGAAAAGGTGGAGCGGGTGCCGGCCAGCCAGTGCCGATCGTCGCCGCACCCACGCGAACTGCGGACGTCAGCGTGTATCTGTCCGGCCTCGGCTCAGTGACACCGCTCGCAACCGTAACCGTGCGAAGCCGAGTCGACGGGCAGCTCATGCGCGTGTTGTTCCGCGAAGGCCAGCTCGTCAAAGCGGGAGAGTTGCTTGCCGAAATCGATCCGCGGCCGTTTCAGGTACAGCTCACTCAAGCACAAGGCCAGCTCGCAAAAGATCAGGCGCTGCTGAAAAACGCGCAGATCGATCTCGAGCGCTATCGCACGTTATTCCAGCAGGACTCGATTGCAAAGCAGCAGCTCGATACACAGGCGGCACTCGTGCGGCAGTACGAAGGCACGATCAAAGCAGATCAGGGCCAGGTGGACAGCGCGAGGCTGCAGCTCACCTATTCGCGCGTGACCGCGCCGCTCACGGGTCGCATCGGATTACGTCAGGTCGATCCTGGGAACATCGTTCGCTCCAGCGACACCAATGGTCTGGTGGTGATTACACAGCTGCAGCCGGTGAGTGTGATTTTCACGATAGCCGAGGACAACGTCTCGACCGTCATGCGACGGCTCAAGGCAGGCGACAAACTGCCCGTGGACGCATGGGACCGCGCAGAGAAAAACAAGCTCGCCAGCGGCGCGCTGCTCACCGTCGACAATCAGATCGATCCGGCAACCGGGACCGTCAAGCTGCGAGCGCAATTTTCAAATGATGACTTCTCACTGTTCCCCAACCAGTTCGTCAATGCACGCATGCTCGTCGACACGCTGCGCGGCGCGACGGTGGTGCCGACCGCGGCGATCCAGCGCGGCAGCCAGGGCACTTTCGTGTACGTGGTGAACGCGGACAACACAGTGACCGTACGTCCGGTAAAGCTTGGCCCCACCCAAGGCGAGATTGTCGCGGTCGACGCAGGCGTCACGCCGGGCGAACTCGTTGTCACCGACGGCGCAGATCGCCTGCGTGAAGGCGCTCGCGTTCAGATCGCCGACCGCACGCCGCGGCCTGACAAGGCAGGCAAGGGTGGCGCAGGCAAGGGCGAAGGTGGCCGGCGCAAGCGTGAAGACGGGGCGCCCGCCAAAGCCCAACAGGGGCAGCCCTGAACCCCTCCCGCCTATTCATACTGCGTCCGGTCGCGACGGCACTTTTCATGGTCGCGATCCTGCTTGCGGGCATCGTCGCCTATCGCGTCTTGCCGCTCTCAGCGTTACCTGAGGTCGATTACCCGACAATCCAGGTCGTCACGCTGTACCCGGGGGCGAGCCCGGACGTGGTGACATCCTCGATCACGGCCCCACTCGAACGCCAGTTCGGCCAGATGCCGGGGCTGATCCAGATGTCTTCGACGAGCTCCGGCGGCGCGTCGGTCATTACGCTCCAGTTCAGCCTTGAGATCGGTCTCGACGTCGCCGAGCAGGAAGTGCAGGCGGCGATCAATGCAGCAAGCAACCTGCTCCCTGTCGATCTGCCTGTGCCTCCGATCTACAACAAGGTCAATCCGGCCGACACGCCGATCATGACACTTGCGGTCACGTCGAAATCGATGCCGCTGCCGCAGGTTCAAAATCTCGTTGACACACGCCTCGCACAGAAGATTTCCCAGCTGCCCGGTGTAGGTCTCGTGAGCCTCAGCGGCGGTCAGCGCCCGGCCGTGCGCGTGCGCGCGAATCCCAAAGCACTTGCTGCCTACAACCTCGGTCTGGAAGACGTCCGCACGGCAATCGCCAACGCGAACGTGAACCAGGCCAAAGGAAGCTTCGATGGACCGACGCGGGCTTCGACGATCGATGCAAACGACCAGCTGCGTTCCGCAGACGATTACCGCTCGCTCGTCGTCGCGTACAAGAATGGCGGGACGATACGTCTGAGCGATGTCGCGGATGTCATCGACGGCGCCGAGAACCTGTATCTCGCGGCGTGGGCGAATACCGCGCCTGCCGTCATCGTCAACGTTCAACGGCAGCCCGGCGCAAACGTGATCGACGTGGTCGATCGCATCAAGGAGCTGCTGCCGGCGCTGCAAGCCACGCTGCCTGCGGCGGTGGAAGTCACTTTGCTCACCGATCGCACGGTCACCATACGCGCTTCGGTCAAGGACGTGCAGTTCGAGCTGATGCTCGCGGTCGGGCTCGTGGTGCTGGTGATCTTCCTGTTTCTGCGCAGCGTGTCGGCGACCGTCATACCGAGCATTGCCGTGCCGCTTTCGCTGGTAGGCACCTTTGGCGTGATGTATCTCGCCGGGTTCAGCATCAACAACCTCACGCTGATGGCGCTGACCATCGCCACAGGCTTCGTCGTCGACGACGCGATCGTCATGATCGAGAACATCTCGCGTTACATCGAAGCCGGAGACACGCCCCTCGAGGCCGCCCTCAAAGGCTCGGGCCAGATCGGCTTCACGATCATATCGCTGACGATTTCACTGATCGCGGTGCTGATACCACTGCTCTTCATGGGCGACGTCGTGGGCCGCCTGTTCCGCGAATTCTCGATCACGCTTGCGGTCGCGATCCTCATTTCGGCGCTCGTTTCCCTGACACTCACGCCCATGATGTGCGCGAAACTGCTCAAGCACATACCGGAACAGAAGCAGAGCCGTTTCTATCGCGCGAGCGGCGCGTGGTTCGACCGTGTGATCCGCCGTTACGGTGAAATGCTCAACTGGGTGCTCGACCATCAGACTGCGACGTTGCTGGTCGCAATCGCCACTCTCGCGCTTACTGTCGTGCTCTACATGCTCGTGCCCAAAGGCTTCTTCCCAGTGCAGGACACCGGCGTGATCCAGGGCATCACCGAAGCGCCGCAGTCGATTTCCTTCTCGGCAATGGCCGAGCGGCAGCAGGCGCTCGCGCGCGTCGTGCTCGAAGATCCTGCTGTCGCAAGCATTTCGTCGTTCATCGGCGTGGATGGCACCAATACGACGCTCAACAGCGGCCGCATGCTGATCAACCTGAAGCCGCTCGAATCCCGCGACGCGCGCGCGGTCGACGTGATCCGCCGTCTGCAGTCGCGCATCGCGAACGTCGATGGCATCACCCTCTACATGCAGCCGGTGCAGGACCTGACCATCGAGACGCGTGTGAGCCGCACGCAATATCAGTTCACGCTCGAGTCGTCTAACCCCGATGATCTCGGCACGTGGGTGCCGCGGCTGGTAGATCGGCTGCGCGAGCTGCCGGAGCTCGCGGACGTCGCATCCGACCTTATGGATCAGGGGCTGCAGGCGTACGTGGAAATCGACCGCTCTACCGCGAGCCGCCTCGGCGTGACGACGGCTGCAATCGATAACGCGCTCTACAACGCGTTCGGGCAGCGTCTCGTATCAACCATATACACACAATCGAACCAGTATCGGGTGGTGCTCGAAGTGCAACCCGATTTCAAGAGCGGGCCGGCCGCGCTGAACGACATCTACGTGGTGTCGAGCGCCGGCGAGCCGGTGCGATTGTCGGCGATTGCGCGCATTTCCGAACGCGCGACGCCTCTCGTGATCAACCACCTCGGCCAGTTTCCGTCGACGACGATCTCTTTCAATCTCGCGCGCGGCTATTCGCTCGGTGCCGCGGTGAACTCGATACGCGCTGGGGAAACGGAGCTCGGTCTGCCTGTGAGCGTGCGCACGCGCTTCCAGGGCGCAGCGCTCGCCTTTCAGTCTTCGCTGAGCAACACACTGCTGCTGATCCTCGCGGCGATAGTGACCATGTACATCGTCTTGGGTGTGTTGTACGAAAGCTATATACACCCGGTCACGATATTGTCGACCTTGCCTTCGGCAGGCGTAGGCGCCCTCCTCGCGTTGCTGCTCTCGGGCACCGACCTTGGCTTGGTCGCCGTGATCGGGATCATCCTCCTGATCGGCATCGTCAAGAAGAACGCGATCATGATGATCGACTTCGCGCTCGACGCCGAGCGCGAGGAAGGCAAGAGCCCGCGCGAGGCGATTTTCCAGGCATGCCTGCTGCGCTTCCGGCCGATCCTGATGACGACCATGGCGGCGTTGCTCTCGGCTTTGCCGCTCATGCTCGGCACTGGCGTAGGTTCCGAGCTTCGACATCCGCTCGGCATCACGATGGTGGGCGGCTTGCTCGTCAGTCAGGTGCTCACGCTCTTCACCACACCGGTAATCTATCTCGCGTTCGATCGCCTCTCGCAGCGCGCCCGTGAGCGTTTCTCCCGGGGCGATGACATCGCTCCGCGCGGAGTCGAGCCGTGAACCTGTCACGGCCATTTGTCGAGCGCCCCGTTGCGACGACGCTGCTGACGCTCGGCATCGCGATTGCGGGCATCATCGGCTTCCGTCTGCTGCCGGTCTCGCCGCTGCCGCAGGTGGATTTCCCCACGATTTCCGTGTCGGCTTCGCTTCCGGGTGCAAGCCCCGAGACGATGGCGGCAACGGTAGCAACGCCGCTCGAGCGCGCGCTCGGCCGCATTGCGGGCGTCACGGAGATCACGTCGTCGAGCTCGCTCGGGAGCACGCGTGTCGTGCTGCAGTTCGATCTCGACCGCGACATCAACGGTGCAGCGCGGGATGTGCAGGCAGCAATCAACGCCGCGCGTACGCTACTGCCGACGGGACTCCCGAGCAATCCGACGTATCGCAAAGTGAATCCGGCTGACGCGCCCGTCATGATCATCGCGCTCACCTCGGACACCATGACACGCGGTCAGATGTATGACGCAGCGGCCACCATACTCGCGCAAAAAATAGCGCAACTCAAGGGTGTCGGTCAGGTGACGGTCGGCGGCAGCTCGCTTCCGGCAGTGCGGGTGGAACTGAATCCGACAGCGCTGCACAAGTACGGCATTGCCTTCGAGGACGTACGCACCGTAATCACGTCGACCAACGTGAATCGTCCAAAGGGCTATCTCGAACAGGGCGATCAGCGCTGGGAGGTCGGGGCAAACGACCAGGCAAAGCGCGCCGCCGATTACATGCCGCTCATCGTCGCGTACCGGAACGGCGCGGCCGTACGCATGACCGACGTCGGTGAAGTCGTCGATTCGGTCCAGGATATACGCAATTACGGATCGGCGAACGGGCGGCCGTCGGTACTGCTCATACTCAACCGTCAGCCTAACGCGAACATCATTGAAACTGTCGACCGGGTAACAAACCTGCTGCCGGAGCTGCGCGCGTCCATACCTGAAGCAATCGACCTGAACGTCGTGCTCGACCGCACGCCGACGATTCGCGCCTCGCTCAATGAAGTCGAGCGCACGCTGCTGATTTCGATCGCGCTCGTGATCCTGGTGGTTTTTCTTTTTCTGCGCAATGCACGCGCGACGCTGATCCCGAGCGTGGCGGTGCCGATCTCGCTGCTCGGCACCTTCGGCATCATGTATCTGTGCGGCTACAGCCTGAACAATCTTTCGCTCATGGCTTTGACGGTAGCGACCGGCTTCGTCGTCGACGACGCGATTGTCGTTCTGGAGAACATCTCCCGCCGCATCGAGCAGGGCGTGCCGCGCAAGCAGGCGGCCCTGGAAGGCGCACGCGAGGTCGGTTTCACGGTGCTCTCGATCAGTGTTTCGCTGATCGCGGTGTTCATTCCCATCCTGCTCATGGGAGGCATCGTAGGACGGCTTTTCCGCGAGTTTGCGGTGGTGCTCTCAGTCGCGATCCTCGTGTCGCTGCTGATCTCGCTCACGACGACACCCATGATGTGCTCGCTCCTGCTGAAACACAGGCCCGAGCGCGAACGAGGCCGCTTCGACCGCGGGTCCGAGCGCGTCTTCAATCGAGTGCTGCGCGGCTACGAGAGGTCCCTCGCCTGGGCGTTGCGACACGGGCCGCTGATGATGCTGCTTCTGGCGGTGACGATCGGGCTGAACATCTATCTCTACGTCATCGTGCCGAAAGGCTTCTTCCCGCAACAGGATACCGGACGGCTGATCGGATTCGTGCGCGCTGACCAGAGCATTTCCTTCCAGGCCATGGTACAGAAGCTCAATGGGTTCATCGAGATCGTGCGTCAGGATCCGGCAGTCGAAGCCGTCGTCGGCTTCACGGGTGGCGGCGGCGGGCCGGGCTCACGCAACAGCGGTTCCATGTTCGTCACGCTCAAGCCGATCAAGGAAAGAAAGATCTCTGCGGATCAGGTCATCGCGCGGCTGCGCAGGCAACTCGAGCGCGAACCAGGCGCGAACCTTTTTCTGCAGGCCGTGCAGGATATCCGCGTCGGCGGGAGACAGGGTCAGGCGCAATACCAGTACACGCTGCAAGCGGACGACCTCGAAGATCTGCGACGGTGGGAGCCGCCGATCCGGCAGGCGCTGTCGCGACTGCCTGAGATCGCGGACGTCAGCACCGATCAGCAGGACCGGGGGCTGCAGACGACGCTCGTCATCGACCGTGACACCGCGTCACGACTCGGCATCACGCCGCGGATGATCGATACCACTTTAAACGATGCTTTCGGGCAGCGCCAGGTTTCGACCATATACAACCCGCTCAACCAGTACAAAGTCGTGATGGAAGCAGCACCGCAGTACTGGCAGAGCCCGGAAGCGCTCAAAGAACTTTACATCGTCAAACCCGATGGCAGCCAGGTGCCATTCTCGACGTTCAGCCGCTATGAAATGACGAATACCCCGCTCGCCGTCCAACACCAGAGCCAGTTTGCAGCCACGACAGTGTCCTTCAATCTTTCGCCGGGCGTTTCACTGTCGGATGCGACGCGCGCGATCTCTGAGGAGCTCGCGCGCATCGGCGTGCCCACGACGATCCATGGCAGCTTTCAAGGAACCGCGCGGGTTTTCGAGGCATCGCTCAAAAGCCAGCCGTGGCTGATACTTACCGCGCTCCTCGCCGTGTACATCGTGCTCGGCATGCTGTACGAAAGCCTGGTCCACCCGATTACGATATTGTCCACGCTACCTTCAGCAGGCGTGGGCGCGCTCCTCGCGCTGCTCGCATTCCAGACCGAGTTCACGATCATTGCCCTGATCGGCGTGATACTGCTTATCGGCATCGTGAAGAAAAACGCCATCATGATGATCGACTTCGCGCTCGAGGTTGAGCGGCGGGATGGCCTTGCGCCGCGCGATGCGATTTACCAGGCGTGCGTCATGCGCTTTCGACCCATCATGATGACGACGATGGCGGCCATGTTCGGCGCGCTGCCTCTCGCGCTCGGCGCCGGCGACGGCGCGGAGCTGCGGCGTCCGCTCGGGATCGCAATCGTTGGCGGGCTTTTCGTGAGCCAACTGCTCACACTCTATACGACGCCCGTCATGTATCTGTACCTCGATCGCTTCCGGTTGTGGGCGCAGCGACGCAGGAGGCGCGGCACACCTGTGCCGGCAGGATCTGTGCCTTCGGACGCGGTGAGTTAATGGTCCGTTCGCCGCGAGCTCTCTTCATCACACGAAACGATCTGCCGCGCCGCTCCCGCAGATTTGCGGCCTTGCCTGGTGGTCACGCTCACCCTGACAAACGCATGGCCCGCGCGAACGTAGCCATTACGGCAGTATGCACGTGCCTGATGCTCGGGGGCTGCTCAATCGGACCGAGCTACTTCAGACCCAAGGCGCCGGTGCCTGCCGAGTACAAAGAGATGGCGGGTTGGAAAACAGCCGAACCGCGCGACCACGAGCTGCGGGGAAACTGGTGGGAGGTTTACAACGATCCGGTTATCAATTCGCTCGAGAGTCAGGTCAGTGTCTCGAACCAGACGCTTGCACAAGCCGAAGCGCAGTATCGTCAGGCTCGCGCTCTGGTCGCGCAAGCGCGTGCAGCTTACTTCCCAGTGGTAGATCTATCGGCATCCACGAACCGCTCGGGCGCATCGACCAGCGGGAGCAGCAGCGGAGCTTCGCGGGGCGCGGTGAGCGTACACAGCATCAGCCTCGACGCGACCTGGGAGCCGGATCTCTGGGGCCGCGTGCGCAAGACAGTTGAAGCGAACGTCGCGATTGCACAGGCGAGCGCTGCTGACGTCGAGTCGAGCCGCCTTTTGCTTCAGGCGGAGCTGGCACAGAATTATTTTTCCCTGCGTGCGCTCGATGCGCAGCAGCAAATTCTGGAAAATACGGTGGGCGCATACCAGAAGTCTCTGACGCTGACGCAAAACCGATATGACGCTGGCGTCGTCGCCCGACTGGATGTGGTGCAGGCCGACGCACAGCTGAAATCGACCCAGGCGCAATTGCTCGATGTGGGCGTAGCGCGAGCGCAATTCGAGCACGCCATTGCGGTCCTGATTGGTAAGCCGCCGGCGGAATTTTCACTACCGCGTACACCACTCGCAGGCGAGCCGCCGCTCGTCCCGGCGGGCTTGCCATCCGAGTTGCTCGAACGGCGCCCGGACATTGCGGCTGCGGAACGTCGAGTCGCCTCGGCCAACGCACAGATCGGTGTTGCGCAAGCCGCCTACTTTCCGGCGCTCTCACTCTCTGCGTCAGGGGGATTTCAGAGCTTGGCTATTGGAGAGTTGTTGAGCGCGCCCGCGCGCTTCTGGTCGCTGGGGGCGACGCTCGCGCAGACGCTGTTCGATGCAGGCGCGCGGCGCGCACGCACGGCACAGGCCGTCGCGGTGTACGACGCGACGGTAGCGGCGTATCGGCAGACCGTACTTACGAGCTTTCAGGAAGTCGAGGACAACCTCGCAGCACTGCGCATACTGGAGCAGGAAGCGTCGGTCCAGGCAGAAGCCCTTGCCGGCAACCGGCTCACAGTCGAGCTTACGCTCAATCAGTACAAGGCCGGTACGGTGAGCTACCTCAATGTCATCATTGCACAAGCAGCTGCTCTAGCGAGCGAGCGCAATGCCGTCGATATACGCAGCCGTCGACTTGCCGCAAACGTGGCCCTCATCCGCGCGCTGGGCGGCGGCTGGACGGCGAGCATGCTGCCGCCAGCGGAACAGATCAACAGCGCAAAGCGGGGCGTTAAGCCTTAGGCGCGCGCTGCACCGATTACGACGTAATGCGCCCCACGAGCACGCCTGCAACGAAAGCAATCGCAATTGCTTTCAGCGGATTCCCGACTACGTAATCGGTCGTCGTCTTGAGTTGGTCCTGTACGTAGCTCTGTTTTTGGTCCAGCCACTGCGCTGCGGGTGCCGCTGCGTTTACGGCTTTGTCGACCGCACTATGACCGGCTTGCCGGATCGTATCGGTCGTCGCAGTTACCCGGGACGCGACTTTCTCGGCGGGACCGCCTACTTTGTCCACGAGGTCGTGCGCAGCCGCTGACGCCGCATTCAAAGCACCGGTGGGTCCGCGCGACGACGTATCGGGGGTGTTGTTGCCAGCAGATGCCATGAGAGTTCTCCGTATGTTAGTGGTTAACAACGACAACGGTTGAGTCAGACGCGAGCTGCAAACGGCGGGCCCGGCCCGGCCAGAGAGCCACACCGCAATGTAAAAGGCGCGCGCGGAGCCTTGGCTCGGCGCATTAGAATGCCGTGTAGGCGCGAACTGACACGCGAGCGGAAGGTGAAACGAAATGACACGGCAGCTACTTGCATTTGTCTGTACCGCAGCATTCATGACAGCAGCGGTCCCAGGCAGCGGTGCGGCGCAGGACGCCTATCCCAACCAACAGATCAGGATCATCGTGCCCTTCCCTGCGGGCGGCGGCACCGATATCACGGCTCGGCTGCTGGGAGAACAGTTGCGGCGAGCTCTCGGTCAGCCTATCGTCGTCGACAATCGAACAGGGGCGAGCGGCATGATCGGCACACTGGCCGCAGCGAAATCCCCGCCCGACGGATACACGTTGCTGGTCGCATCCGGCGAGATGGCGGTCAATCCGCACCTGTACAAGCAGATGGCGTACGACTGGGACAAGGACCTCGTGCCGATCACGCTCCTCGTGAAAGTGCCCAACATTCTTGTCGTTAACGCAGATGTCCCGGCCAAATCGGTCCAGGAGCTGATCGCTTATGCCAAGGCCAATCCACGCAAGCTGACCTTCTCCACGAGTGGCGTAGGCAACCCGCAGCAGCTCGCCGGAGAGCTGCTGAACAAGATGGCGGGGCTTGAAATCATGCACGTGCCCTATAAGGGAGCGGCGCCACAGCTTGCGGACGTCGCTGGAAAGCACATCACCATGACGTTCTCCAGTATCGCTGCGGCACTGCCGTTCATTGAGAGCGGAAAAGTGAAGCCCATCGCAGTAACGTCGAGCGCTCGTGTGTCGATGATGCCGAACGTGCCCGCAGTTGCGGAGTATCCGCCGCTCGCCGGATACGAGCTGGTCAATTTCTTCGGGTTTCTAGGCCCAGCCCGCTTGCCGGATCCTGTCCTGCGGAAGCTCAACGCCTCGGCAGTACAGGCGCTTCAAAGCGCTGATATCGCGACGAAGCTGAAAGCGATGGGCTTCGAACCTGCGCCGATGACTTCGGAGCAGTTTCGCGCTTTCATCCGCAGGGAGTCGGAGAAGTTTGCAAAGATCATCATCGACGCCGACGTCAAAGTGGAGCAGTAGTTCGATACCGCTGGCGACACCGAACCGCGCTTACTTCGCTTTCTTTTTCGCGCGTTTCACGACGGTCTTCCGCGCTTTGCTGCCTTTGCCAGGAGTCGGGTCAGGCCACGACGTCTGAGCGCCGGCTTTGTTTAACGCGGTAGAAATGAAGGACTGCCAGCCCGCATCGAGTTTCGCGGTCGACTGTGGTACCGGTTTAGCACGCTTCTTCCGTGCGGCCATTTGATGCTCCTTACAGTGGCGTGGGTCCTCCCAAGCCGTGCAAATCACGCTCGCGACATCGTCATAACGTCGAGGCTGACTCATTGCGGGGAGCGACGCCCACGAGTATTCTTCAATAACGGCTTTGCCGTTTCAACACCCAAGGAGAGCTCGCATGGTTCAAACAGGTACCGCAGCGCCTGACTTCACGCTCGCGTCGCACGCCGACCAAAAGGTCGGGCTGGGGGGTTTTCGCGGTCGTCCCACTATCGTCTCGTTCCTTCCGTTCGCCTTTACGGGCGGCTGAAAAAATCAAGTCACCGGGTTCCGTGCGAACTACGAAGAATTCAAGAAGTTGAACGTCGAGATTCTGCAGATCAGTGCCGATACCGTTCCGAGCCTCAAGGCATGGGCTGAACAGCTCGGCGGCATTCCATTCCCTCTGCTATCCGACTACTGGCCTCATGGCGCGATCGGGAAAGCCTACGGTGTTTTCAACGACGAACGCGGGATGGATAAGCGCTCGGCATTCGTCCTGGATGCGCAGGGTGTAATTCGATACGCGAAGGTCTACGAGCCGGGGACGATACCCGAAAGCAAGGAGCTGCTGGAGCAAGTGCGCAAGCTTTAGGTCGAGGTAAGAGGCTGCGGTGGACGACTCCGATCGGAGCGGTCCACCGCGTCAAGAAGAGCAGGACTCGGACGTAGAGCTATCGCTTTACGCCGTTCTCAAATGGAAAGGCCTGTCACCTGGAGGCAATGCGTGGATCGTGTCGGGCGGACACCAGAGCCGCTGGGTCGGCCGTTTTACGATCTGACGCGTCGTCGTCTCCGATGCTTCTCATGCCATGGCGGATGGCGCTCGAAAGCTGACTGCTGTAGCTAACTGCAGGCACGGCAGCGGCCGGGCCACGCATCAGCTGCAACTTCGGGGGCCTCACACTGGATCGCTCCTTTTTCGCCAGGTCTCGTCGAGCCTTGGCAAAGGTCTTGCGGATGTCAGTAGCGGTGCTGTGTGTGTATTTCCACTTCGGGTCAAGTAAGCTCATGGCAGGTATCCGTGTGAAATAGATAACGGTGCGATTGTTACGTAAAGCACGCAGTCTTTGAATTGGCAGCGGGCGCCGAACAACTGTGACGCCCTCCACTGCTCTGACTGAGCATTACGTCACATTTGGCATTATAGGCCGAACGGCGTCGAGGACGTATGCCCCCTCAATGTCTACTGTCCAAATTTCGAGTCCACGAAACCGCCCTGCTTCTTTGTGGTGAACTAATGCCTCGCAGGCGTGCGAAAAGTCGCATTTCGCGCGCGTAGCGATCTGAAGTCGTTCATTTGACTTGGAAAAACGAGCGAGATGCCGCGAATCCGCATAAAAGGCTCGCGCACGCCTGACGCCCTACGTTGGGGGGCTTGCAGCGTGCTTTCAGGCCTCAGATCCAGCCGGCAAGCCGTCGATCTCCTCGATACCGACCTTTCCTGCCTCGATCAGCGCTGCAATTGTGGCGCCCACACGAACGCTCTGATCGGAAGAGCGGTAGTGCAGAGCGTTCGCCGCGAGATCAGTCCATGAAGCGCCTTCACCGGCTGCGCCGCCCTTGTAGTAGAGACGGCCATCGTTGAGCTCGCGAATGATCCTGTAGAGCATCGTGCGCCTCCTTTGAACTGGCGCACTGCGCCGGGGACACGCCCATGAATGCGAAGCGCCAGCCGTTATGCGGCCGAAGGAGAAGTCTCGCTAACAGCAGGCGCGCTGTCTGTAGGGAGTTCTTGATACGACTTACTATATCTTACAGCTGCAACGGCGAGACCACCCCAGCGCGGATCCGGCGCCCCGCGAGGCGTGCATCTCAGACTTACTTGCTCCCGCTACGCGCGTCGGCGTGTTCCTTGATCCACGCCGGCTGTGCTTCGACCACCGTTCTTCGATCCAGCCGCCAGCTCCGCAAATCCTTTACGGCATCGGGCAGTGCACGAAGCGCGGCACACGTCAGTGTGCAGACCCCGCCAAACACACAAGCGGTCAAAAACACGCTCAACGTAACCTGGCTTATCGGCAGGCTCAAAAGCAATTCGCGTAACTCGTCCACAAACATCACGGCGTCCCTGCACTGTATTGGAAAGATGATGCTGCCGACGCTTCACAAGCAAATGACAACGTCAAGCGCATTCTTGTGCACTTGACGTTGTTCCCACAAGAGCAGTTCGTGACGTATTCCGCTAGTTACGCAAGAAATACGAGCTCGGCTTCGGGACGGTGCAGAAATGCACCTAACGGTCGGCCGCGATCTACAAACCGACTTTGATGAAGAGCAACGCGCCGCTGATCACCAGCAATGCGCCTACGACTTTCAACATTGCCTCCGTAGTCATGTCCAGGTGCACCTGGTTGCCCACGTAGAGTCCGATACCCATCGGAATCAGGCTCAGTGCGTATGCGATCTGAAACTTGGTTTCGAGCAGCAGACCGGCGATGAGGAAGAGGCCAAGACGAAAACCGCCGTCGAGGACGAAGAGCCATGAAAACGTCGCTCGAACCGCGCCTTTATCCTTAAGGCGATGCGTAAGGTAAATGATGTAGGGAGGGCCGCTGGTGCCGAACAACGCACCGGCGCCGCCACCGACGAGCCCCGTAGGTACTGCCCATGCGCGGGATATCTGCGCTGCGGAGGACACGCCGAATATGTTACGGAACCCGAAGAACATTGTGAAAGCGCCAAGCGTCAGCAGCACGGGCTCAGCCGGCAGCTTTAGCAACGCAAACGCGCCGATGCATGCTCCGACCAGTCCGCAGGGCAGCAGCACCTTGATCTCGCCCCAGTCAGCCTTCTTGGTGTTGGCGCCGCCAAGCACCAGCGAAGCCGTGAAGTCCAGTGCCAGGACGAGTGGCACGGCGAACTGCAGCGGATGAGAGAGCGCCAGCAGCGGCACGGCGATCAGGCCCGAACCGAAGCCGGTGATGCCGCGTACAAGGTAAGCGCTGAGAACAATGAATAGAACCAGAATCGTATCTGCCATGGGATGCTCGCGTGTTTGCCATACGGAAGGATGACGGCGGATAGTCGCGCATTCTTAGTCATTCCGTCCGTGTTCGATTTGGCGGATGGGCACGGACGAGCAAGACGCTGGAGAAGCGCCAGACACGAAACAAGCCTGGACCTCGATCCAATGGCGGTGAGCTACGTTGTGAATCAGTTGTGAAGTGCGTCTTGGAGCGCATGCCCAACACGCCGCGGCTTTCGCCGCGCACGTGCAGTGAACTTTGTTTCTTCAGTCCACCCTGATCCCGGCGCTGCGGATCACCTTTCCCCACTTCTCGACTTCGAATCTGATCTGGGCTGCAAACTGTTCAGGCGTGCTCGCGATCACATCGAAGCCCTGGCCCGCTATGCGCTCGCGGATGTCCGGCTGCGCGAGGATGCGTTGGATTTCTCCGCTTATGCGGTTGATGATCGGCTTGGGTGTGCCGGCAGGCACCAGCAAGCCGGCAAGCGTATCGGCCTCCTGTCCTTTGAATCCGACTTCGGCCATGGTCGGCACGTCAGGAAGCGTGCTCGACCGCTTGTCCGCAGTGACGGCCAGCGCACGCAGGCGGCCCGCCTGAATGTGCGGGACGACCGGGGGCAGCACCGTGCAGGCTATGGGTACCTGATTGCCCGCCACCGCCGCAACCGCCGGACCTGCGCCGCTGTAGGGAACGCGCACGATGTCCAGCTTCGCCGTCATCTTGAACAGCTCAGCTGACAGGTCCGGTGTCGTGCCCACGCCAGGCGTGCCAATGTTGAACTTTTTGCCATCCTTCTTCAGAAGCGCTATCAGCTCCTGCATCGATTTGGCCGGCACCGAGGCATGCGCGGTGAAGACATTGGGCGCAGCCGCTGCATTCGTGATTGGCACGAAGCTTCTGAATGGATCGTATGGCGCCTTCGAGTACAGCGTCGGATTCACGACGTAACTCGAGCTTACCGCGAGGATCGTGTGGCCATCGGGGTTCGCATGCGCGGCCAATCCCATGCCGATGTTGCCGCCGGCACCAGCGCGGTTGTCGACGACGACTTGTTGCCCCCACACTTCGCTCAACTTCTGCCCGATCAAGCGTGCGATGACGTCGGTGGAACCGCCCGGTGCGAAAGGCACGATCATGCGAACCGGTTTCGAAGGGTAGGCCGGATCTGCAGCAAGAACCGGCAACGCTGTTGCACACGAGAGTACGAGCAGGTATCGGTTCAACGGTGTCATGATCGTCGTATCTCCGCTCGGTTGTGACCGATCTTTAGCTCTTTTCGCGAATTCGTTGTCGCGTCGGGGAGCACAGGAACGATCTTATACCCGTTCCTGTTTCAGATCGTGAGCTGTTACGGGCAAGTGTCGTTGCTGTCGTTTGGCTCTGCCCGTCATGACATCGCGAAGATCTCCATGCATACGCCTCACCATGTCTGCTTTACCGCCCTCGCAGGTCACCCCCAGGAAAAGACAATCGCAGCGGTCATCGATTCCAACGTTCGGGCGCAACGCTCGCTGTTGAACTTGGCGATGTAATTTACGAACGATCCAGTAAGGCTCGTGGTTCAGCTTCGACCAAAGGAGGATACATGAGAGGTCCGACCCATCGGCACTCATGTATCGAACGATATTGGAATCACAACTCATTTACTGGAGACAACACATGTTCAAGCACATGAAATCAGCGGCAGCCGCAGGCGTTTTCGTGCTGGCCAGTATGGCCGCCCCCATCGTGACAGCAGCGGGCAACACTGACTTCCCGGACCTGTTTTGGAGCGAGCTGAGAATGAAAGCGATGGATACGAACAAGGACGGCATGGTCAGTCGCGACGAGTTTCTTTCGTACATGGGCGCGCAGTTCGACAGGATGGACGCGAACAAGGATCGCATGCTCACAACGAAGGAATTCATGGATAAGAAGATGATGGCGACCACGTTCCCGACTTCCGCGAGCGAAACGGGCCCGGCCCGCTAGCTGCTCGACACAGGTCCTAAGCAGACAGCCCGTTCGCGCTGCCTGCTTTTTTTATGGCATCACTTCTACGTCAGCGCGGATCGTCGTCCAATTTAGTGTACGCGGACAGCGCGCGGCGCATGAACTGGAATTGCGCTTTGACTTTGTTGCAAGCGTCGCACAGCGCAAGATGCAACCGCAGCGCTGCCCTGTCGGAGAGGCTCAGCTTCGTGTCGAGCCCTACTGAAATCAGCCGGCTCGCCTCTTTGCAGGTGAGCTTCATGAGCTGGCCGCAGTGTGCCCAGCAGCAAACCAGCGCTTTTCGAGGCACTCGCGCAGAGACATGCGGGCGCGATAGATCAGCACCCAGCAATTGTTCGCCGTAATCCCCAGCTCCGTGCAAATTTCGTCGGTGGTGACGCCCATCACTTCACGCATCGTGAATACGCGCGCCGTAACGTTGGGCAGCGCCTGGAGGCAGCGCTCGAGCACTTCGAAGAACTCGCTTTGCGAGAGCGCCTGTTCGGGATTGGCCCAGGGCGCCGGCGGTTCGATATAGTGCCCGTCTTCCTTGAAGAGGCCGTCGAAATCGTCGAGCGAGCTCTCTTCATCGCTCACGGTAACGGCCTGTTCGCGACTCGCCTTGCGGAAGTGGTCCAGGATCTTGTGCTTGAGGATTCCGATCAACCAAGTGCGGACCGACGAATCACCGGCGAAACGGTCTGCGCTCTGGATTGCTGCGGTGAGGGCTTCCTGAACGCAATCTTCCGCGTAGGTCTCATTGCGCAGTTGCAGTATCGCGAACTTGAGCATCGCCCGGCGATGTTTTTCGAGATCGCGGATTTCGACTGGCGGCGAGGCTGTGCTAGTCATAACGTCTCCGCTCACGCACATCGATGGAGCATGCAATCTAAACCATTCGATACCGCCCCGCAACAAGCGATACGCTGCATACGAACCGCGCGCGATATCCAGACCGAGAGACATGATGGAATTGGAACGCACGTGTTTCGTTTCATGCGAGCGGCGTGAGCTCGCCGAGCACCGTCGGGATGAGCTCGATTACGCCGTAACGTGTCCTCATGTGTTCTCCTCGTACAGGACTGCTCCGTTCCTCGGGTACGTTCCCATTCGTCGCTCGACCCGCGATTACCTTTCAGCCACGTGCATCGAAAGAGATAGACCAGCCGCAAATCGGCGCATCAACACGCGCTCGCCATTGGGCGTACGCCTGCTTGCCACGGAAAACCGCGGGCTAAAGCGACTGCTTTGCGCGTGCTTTCTTGGGCGAGCGACCGTTGTGCCAGGATTAGAAGAGGCGGCGCGACTGAAGCGCCGCCTGTACTTTCACGACGCCATGATCACAGGCGGCCGGTCTCGCTGACGGAAATGGGGAAAATCGAGCGTGCACCCGCAATACTGGGGCTCGGGCGCACGCGCCGGGCATCGGCGTAAGACTCGCGCAGCATCCCGTGCTCGATGGCCGCGCTCGGGAAGATCGGCTGCATCGCACCCATGCGAGCTTCAGTCGGACCTTCGATACTCATCGCGTATCCGCTGGGGGACACTTCGTTCGTCGAGCTCGGGAACACGGAAGCAGCCTGAACGGCGCCCGCGCTGAGGCACAACCCGGTGATGACGACACTCGCCAATTTGATTTTCAACATGACAGATCTCCTAAAGTGGATCGGCGCCGTTGGAAGGCTGCGGAATGCAATCCTGCTCGGTATCGCCGTGCGCGTTAGACGAGGAGACCGTCACATCCTTACGTGACTATTTTGATGTCATACGTGTAAGGAAATGGCGCATGCGAGCGACGTCAATCAACTTTTACGCCTGCGCGTCTGACGACGTCGGCCCACCGCGCCACTTCTTTTCTGATATGCGCCTCGAATTGCTCGGGCGTCCCGCCGACCACCACCAGACCGAGCTCCGGCAGCTTCTCGCTGACTGCCGGTGCAGCCAGCGCCTTGTTGATCTCCACGTTCAGTCGAGCCACAATCTCTCTCGGCACACGCGCCGGAACGATCACACCGGCCCACGCGCTCACATCGAAACCAGGCACGCCCGCTTCTGCAACGGTCGGTAGCTCTGAAAAAGCCGCGACGCGTTTCGCGCTGGTCACGGCAAGACCTCGCAACCGCGCTGCTTTGACGTGCGGCCCGATCGAGTTGATATTGTCGGCCATAAGGTGCAGCCGTCCTGCGGTGAGATCTGCAAGCGCGACCGTTGCCGCCTTGAACGGCACGTGCACCATCTCCGTGTTCGTCATGAGCTTGAAAAGCTCCATGCCGACGTGCTGACTCGTGCCGTTCCCTGTCGACGCAAACAGGAGCGCGTCCGGGTTCTTGCGCGCATAGTCGATCAATTCCTGTACCGACCTGACCGGCAGCGACAGCGTGACGGCGAGCAGGTTGGGCGTCCCGTACATGTGCACGACGGGTTGAAAGTCACGGTCCGGATCGTACGGCAGCCGGGACAGCACGCTGCGATTGATGCCCATCGTGTTGATGTTTCCGTGTCCGATCGTATAACCATCGGGCGACGCTTTCGCAATCGCTTCGGTACCGATGGTGCCACTGCCTCCGGGCCGGTTGTCGACGACGATCTGCTTGCCGAGCTGCCGGCTCAGCTGAGCCATGACCACGCGCGCCGCAACGTCCGGGCCCCCGCCAGGGGCGCTGGGAAGAACGTAGCGAATCGGGCGCTCTGGATAAGCAGCACGACTGACGCTGGCGTGAAACGGGCCGAGCGAAGCGCCGGCCAATACAACCAATACGCTACCGCCACGTCGAAGCTTGTTCCATAAACTGCCCACGTTGATCTCCTTGGAAAGGCGACTTTGAGTGTTGCGATAGCGGCAACTTCAAGTTTCAGTCGCGCTGCCCGGTCGGTCAAGCTCCGTGTCGGAAGCGGCCACGGACGGTTCGCAACACGACGCCTGTCGAGACCGAACAGGCGTTAGCCTCAGTCTCGCGGTTCTCTACCTTGGCACACGTGGATCTCGCCAAGCTCGCAGCAGTTGTCAGGAACTTGAAGGTTGTGTCCAGAGTCCCGCAGCAGTGACACGCACCGAGTGCGGCCGGCAACGCCGGGCTCGTCGTTCGTACGTGTGACACAATAAACGCACACAATAGACGGCGTTGTTGATGCAAGGCGGCCGTTCCAGAGGAGCACAGTGGATTTCACGCTGACAGAAGAGCAGGTGCGCTGGCGTGCGCTCGCGCGCGAGTTCGCCGAGACCGTGATCAAGCCCGACGCGTCGAGACGCGATCGGCTGCCGAACGCCGCCGAGCGCATACCCTGGGACTGGATACGAGAAGCCGACAGACTCGGCATACGCACACTCGGCGTCCCCAAGTCGTTCGGCGGCGCCGGCGTCGACATCCTCACGATGTGCCTGGTCGGCGAAGAGCTCGCAGTAGGCGACCTCGGATTCGCAGTGATCATGGACCAGTGCTGGAAGATGGCGAACATCCTCGGCGAAGCCATGACACCTGAACAGCAGCGCCTGTTTATTCCACCGTTCGTGAAGGATGCAGAGGCAACATTCGCAATTGGTTTCACCGAACCGGGCGCGGGTTCCGACCATCAGGGCTACTACGACTCAGCCGATATCGATTTCCGCACCACTGCCGTGCGTGATGGCGAGTCCTACATCATCAACGGAACGAAGCGGTATGTTTCCAACGGTTGCATGGCGAAGCTGTATTTCGTAGTCACGCGCACCGATCCGACCAAATCGCTGCGTGAAGGCGGCAGCGTCTTCATCGTGCCATCGACCACACCGGGATTCCGCGCAGGCTTCTTTCACGAGAAAAGCAGTCAGCGGCTGGCGACCAATGGAACGTTCCATTTGGAGAACTGCCGCGTGCCGGCATCGCACCTGCTGGGCGGCGAAGGCCTGATGGCACGATTGCGGGGCGATTACATGCCGGGCAGCAAGGCCGAAGCCGCTGCGACAGTGTTGGGCGTCGGCCGCGCCGCGTACGAATATGCCATGCATTACGCGAAGCAGCGCGTACAGGGCGGTAAGCCTATCGTCGAGCAGCAGGCCGTGGCCATGATGCTGGGGCAAATGGCGATGAAGCTCGATGCCGCGCGAACGCAGATTTGGCGGACGGCGTGGCTCGCTGATCGCAAGCAAGCGGAGGCGCGCACCCTGGGACTGCTCGCGAAGGTCAATGCGTCCGAGACCGCGTTCGAGGCCTGCAAGCTTGCGAGCGAGATACTCGGCGGCGCAGCGATCATGCACGACCATCCGGTGGAGAAATATCTGCGCGATGCTGCGAGCTTCCTGCATTCGGACGGCACGAATCAAATCTGTCTGCTGCGGGCGGCCGAAGCGCTTGCGGCGCCAACGGCGGGCGTTTACGGGTTTTGAATCCGCTGATCGGCGCGGCCTCAAGCAGCGATGTGGCCGTGCACAATCGTCGCCAACACATCAGAATCAGGAGACACACGGTGAAGACAAACGAAGAGCTGCTCAAGCTGTCAGCCGTCGAGCTGCGCCGTCGTATTGGTTCGAAAGAAATCTCACCGGTCGAGCTGCTCGAAGCGTGCATCGAGCGCATCGAGCGCATCAATCCTGCAGTCAACGCCGTGACCGCCGTGTGTTACAGTCGCGCGCGCGATGAAGCGGGCGCCGCCGAAAAAGCGGCGCTGCGCGGGGATCAACTGGGTCTGCTGCACGGTCTGCCGGCGGGGATCAAGGATCTCGAGGAAACCGGCGGACTGCTCACGACATTCGGTTCGCCGCTCTACCGCGATTTCATTCCCGAGCGCGATAACGCGATGGTGGCGCGCGTGCGTGCCGCAGGCGCCATCGTGGTTGGAAAAACCAACGTTCCGGAATTTGGCGCCGGAGCGAACAGCCGCAACTTGGTGTGGGGCGCGACGGGCAATCCCTTCGACCCCATGCTCAACGCCGGCGGCTCATCAGGCGGGTCGGCGGTCGCGCTCGCGTGCAACATGCTGCCCGTATGCACCGGATCGGATACGGGCGGCTCGTTACGGATTCCCGCCGCGAAATGCGGTGTCATCGGCTTTCGTCCATCACCCGGTCTGGTGCCGGTCGAGCGCCGCTCACTCGGCTGGACGCCGATTTCGGTCGTCGGCCCGATGGGCCGCACCGTCGCGGACACGTGTCTGCTCATGGCGGCACAGGCAGCGATGGACGACTGCGATCCTTTATCGTACCCGGTCGACTCGCGTGCATTCGCGTTGCCCGAGCCGCGGGACCTGGGTTCGCTCCGTATCGCTTACACGGAAGACTTCGGCATCTGTCCGGTCGACAAACCGATCCGCCAGGTTTTTCGCGAGAAGATAGGCGCGATGCGGCATCTCTTCAGGTCATGCGATGAAGTCGCGTTCGACTTGTTCGCGGACGCCGATCGCTGCTTCGACGTGATCCGCGCAGCGAACTACGCTGCGCGGTATCGGGACGCATACGAGAAAGACCCAGGCTCGCTCGGACCGAACGTGCGCGCAAATTATGAGATCGCTGCCGGTATGACGATGGCCGACGTCGCGTGGGCGCATGTCGAGCAGACACGCATGTTTCGACGGTTTCAGCAAACGTATCGAGATTACGATCTCGTGCTTGCGCCGACGACACCGGTCTCGCCGTTTCCATGGTCGCAACTCTATCTTGCGGAGATGGATGGCAAGCCGCTGCGCAATTACTATCATTGGCTTTCGCTGACCTACGTCGTCACGCTCGTGACGAATCCCGCGATTGCGCTGCCGTGTGGTGTCGATCACAAGGGGATGCCATTCGGCCTTCAGATCGTCGCGCCTTTTCGCCAGGATCACGCGCTCCTTAGCGCCTCCCACGCGATGGAGCAGGCGTTCGCAGCGATACCTTCGCTGCGACGTCCGGTGCCCGACATCAGCAAACTCGCACAACCCACGCCGGCACTGAAATCCATTGTGACGCATCCGCCTAAGGCGGGCACGCCGATGGCGGCGTGCGCCGCTCGCGTGGCAGAAGTCTAGCGATCGGATCGGCTACACATCGCACCCGCGCAGTTCGCCACACGCGGTCGAAGAGGAGTTCGTGCGCTGGCGCAAAGTCGTACAGGCTGTCGAGTTCGGCATGCCGGTGCAGCAAGCCCTCGAGGCTCCGCGCATATCGGGCTCGAGTTTTCCGAATTCCTTCGCGCCCCACGCGTACCACCCGGCGCGGCTCAATGCCGAGAACACCTTTCCCCCCGAAACGATCGACGAGCTCCGCGCACGCGGCCACGACGTCGATGTTTGGCCGCAGTTCCCGGCTGCGAACGCGGGCGTCTGTGCGGTCATGGTGCATCCCGACATCGGCCAGAAGCACGCTGGCGCGGATCCGCGACGTGAAGGTTATGCAGGCGCATGGTGACGCGCTGACCGATGGAGACGCGTGTCTAAGGGCCGCATATTCGGCGAGTTCAGGCGTATTGAGCTTCGTGCAGCGCTCGGCATTGCGCATGGCGGAAAGGCGCCGGCTCAAGCGCATTGCATCGGATTGGCGCTGACGAGACGCCCTGCGGCAGCGGCATGTCCGCGCTTCGCTGCGGCGAGGTGCGGACATGCCAGGTTGCCCATCGCAGTAACAATGCGTGGGTTCGGTTGCCCTCGCCGCAAGAATTGCCGCCCGCGAACCCGGCTCGCTCTTTGCTCTAGCCCCAGGCAATTGAAGCTGCCGCGATCTTCAGTCCCGGGTCGATGAGGACATCCTGCCGAATTCTATGGACCAAGCGCTGATCGCCTGCCACGAGTGCGACCTTCTGCAGCGGCCGCCGCCGCTCGGAGCGGACACGGTCGCACGCTGCAGGCGATGCCTGTCGTTGCTGTACCGCCCTACAGATGAGAACATCGACCGCCCGCTTGCCTTCACGCTTTCTGCCGCGATCCTGTTCGTGATCGCGAACATTTTTCCCATCGTCGGACTCGAGCTTCAAGGACAGAACACGACCGCGACGCTGATCGGCACCGCGCAGGCGCTCTACCAGCAGCAGGACATGAAGCTGCTCGGCGCACTGGTGTTCTTTACAACGGTGCTGGTGCCCGGCTTGCAGCTTACCGCAATGTCTTACCTGCTCATTTCGCTGCGTATCGGACACATCCCGCGCATGCTGGCACTTGCGCTGCGCGTACTGCAGGCAGTCCGGCCCTGGGGCATGGTGGAAGTATTCATCCTAGGCCTGCTCATCTCGATCGTGAAGCTCCGAGGGGTAGCAACGGTGGTGCCGGGTATCGCGCTCTGGACTTTCGGGGGGCTGCTCATGATGATCGCAGCCGCTATCGCCTCCTTCGATGCACGCGCCATCTGGTCGAAACAGGATTTACGGCGATGAGCGCAAACGCACTCACTGCCGCGGAAGCCGGGCTGCTTCCCTGTCTTACGTGCGGACTTCTTTCGCGCCGGACGCACGCTGACGCGGCGGCCTGCCCTCGCTGCGGCGCCCGCCTGCACCTGCGAAAGCCGGCAAGCCTGTTGCGCGCGTGGACGTTCCTGGTGGCTGCGATGATCCTGTACATCCCCGCGAATGTGCTCCCGATCATGGAGACCGAATCGATCTTCGATTCGCAAAGCGACACGATCCTGAGCGGCGTCGTATTTCTATGGACGAGCGGATCGTGGCCACTCGCAATCATCGTGTTCGTAGCGAGCATCACCGTGCCTCTGCTCAAAATGCTCTCGCTGATGACATTGCTCATCGCGGTTCATCGGGGCGTGCGTAAGCACTGTTACGATCTGACGCGTCTGTATCGACTTCTCGAGCTGATCGGGCGCTGGTCGATGCTGGACATTTACGTCCTCGCGATACTCGTCACGCTCGTCCAGCTACGCGTGTTTGGAAAGGTTACCCCCGCACCCGGCGCGCTTGCGTTTGGCGCTGTGGTCGTGCTGACGATACTCGCTACGATGAGCTTCGACCCGCGGCTCATCTGGGATTCGGCCCGCCGGGAGGAACGCTATGGCCGAACGACCTGAGCTCCCGGATATACCTGAAGCGCTGGCTGCGCCAAAACGCCGCTGGGGGTTCCAGTGGGTGTGGCTGCTGCCGCTCATTGCAGCGGTGATTGGAGGCTGGCTCGCAGTACGCGCAGTGATGTCACACGGACCCACCGTTACGATACTGTTCAAGACCGCCGAAGGCATCGAAGCGGGCAAGACGCGCGTGAAATACAAGGATGTGGAAATCGGAGTGGTGAAAAGCATTTCGCTCGGCGACGACCGCACGGGGATCATCGTAAGAGCGACGCTCTCCAAAGCGGCTCAGGATCTCCTCGTCGCCGATACTCGCTTCTGGGTCGTTCGCGCGAGAATCGCCGGTGGCAGCGTCTCCGGCATCGGTACCCTGCTCTCAGGTTCCTATATCGGCATGGATCCGGGCAAGTCGACCGAATCTCGGCGCGACTTCGAAGGTCTCGAAACGCCTCCGGTCATCACGACCGGGCTCGAAGGCAAACAATTCGTGCTTCGTGCCGAAGACATCGGTTCGCTGGACCTCGGCTCGCCGGTTTATTACCGGCGACTGGAGGCGGGACGGGTCGTCGCCTACGAGTTGGACCAGGAAGGCACCGGCGTCATGGTGAAGGTCTTCGTCAACGCGCCTTACGATCGCTACGTGACGTCCAATACCCGCTTCTGGCACGCGAGCGGAATCGATGTCTCCCTCGACGCGAACGGTCTCAAGATCAACACAGAAACGCTGGCATCGATCGTCGTCGGAGGCATAGCATTCCTCACGCCGGAAGGATACGCGCGCCAGACGGCAGCAGCCGACAACACCACGTTCACGCTTTTTTCGGACCGCGTGCAGGCGATGAAACAGCCGGTCACGCGCGCCGAGCGCTACGCGATGCGATTCCGCGATTCCGTGCGCGGTCTTGCCGTCGGCGCGCCACTGGACTTTCGCGGTATCACCGTCGGTGAAGTCAAATCGATCGACGTCGACTTCGATCGCGCGAAAAGGGAGCTCTCGATGGTGGTGGAAGTGGAGTTCTATCCGGAGAGGCTTTTCCGGCGAAGACGCACCGCCACACCGGTGACGGAAGAGCTTCCGTCACTGTCGCGTCTCGTGGAGCGCGGACTGCGCGGGCAACTGCGCTCCGCGAACCTGCTGACCGGCCAGCTTTTTGTCGCGCTCGACTTTTTCCCGGGGACGCGAAAAGCCAGCACGGACATGGCGAAGACGCCTCCGGAAATACCCACTGTGCCCGGCAGCTCGCAGGAGCTGCAAACGACGGTGACGTCGATCGCCAAGAAGCTCGAGCGCATACCGTTCGAAGAAATTGGTACAGACCTGCGGCGCACGCTGCAAACCGCCTCGACTGTGCTGAACCGCATCGATAAAGAAATCGTGCCGGCCGCCCGCGATACGATGGTCGACGCGCGGCAGGCGATGATCGATGCGCGCAAAGCACTTGCATCGGTCGAGCGCACGCTCAACGACACGGAGCCGCTGCCGCTCGAAGCGACCGAAGCGATGCGTGAGATCGGGCGCGCCGCGCAGTCCTTCCGTGTGCTTGCGGATTACCTAGAGCGCCATCCAGAAGCTTTGATCCGCGGCAAGAAAGAAGACCTCCGATGAATCGCGCGCATGAAATGGTAGGACTAGCGTTAAGACGTACGATGGTACTGATCTGTGGTGTGCTCACGGTCACCGCAGGCTGTAGCACGCCCCCTCAGGAGCGCTTTTTCACGCTCGAGTCTCCTCCTGCGTCGCAGCCCGCCCCGAACACGGCCGTCGGGGATTTCCTTATCGTCGTTGGTCCGATCACCGTTCCAGAGGTGGTGGATCGACCGCAGATCGTGCTGCGCACAGCCCCCGGCCGCGTTGAGATCGCCGAACAGGCCCGCTGGGCCGCGCCGCTGAAGAGCGAGATTCCGCGCGTCATCGCCGATCATCTTGCACGCCTGCTCAACGGTGCCCGCACGGCCGTATTTGCTGAGCGCGCAAGCGGAACGCCCGATTATCGTGTACTGATCGACATCCAGCGCTTCGAGTCGGCCCCCCAGCAAGGCGCTACGATCCAGGCATCGTGGAGCGTGCGGCCAGCTTCCGGCGGACCCTTGATTGGACGCTCGCTCGTAAGCGAGCCCGCGGGAGCCGGTTACGATGAGCTCGTCGCGGCTCACAGCCGCGCGCTCGGCGCGATCAGCCGCGAGATCGCCGTGGCGATCGAAGCCGCACGCGCTCGAAAACCCTGAGCTTCAGGATCAACGCGCGAGTGTCACGACGACGAGCCCGGCCATGAGCAGCAGCATGCCGGTGAGCTCGCTTCTGCTCACTCGCTCGCGAAAATATCGCCACGATAAAGCATAGCTGAAGAGAATCTCCACCAAGGCGAGCGTGCGCACGTGTGCTGCCGGCTCGATCGCCATCGCTGTGAACCAGCAAGCCGAGGCAGTCGCGCCCATGAGTCCCGCGAACAACGACTTGCGCCACTCGCGCAAAACGCGCGCGACAACTTCGGAATTACGGGCGAGAAGCCAGCCGCCGAGGAGCAGTGTCTGCAGCGCCTGCGCGGCAACCAGCGTGCACGCAGCAGCCATGGGGAATGCGACGCCTTCAAGCGCAAGTGCAGCCCCGCGGTAACCCACTGCAGCAATTCCAAAGCCGGTTCCGGAGGCGATGCCGAGCAGCGCGGATCGCGTGGTCCATCCAGCGATCAATGTGCGCAGCGGCCGCTTGCGATCGATCGGTGCCAGCAGCATCACGCCAACCGTGCTGAATGCGATCGCGATCAGTGTGACTGAAGTCAGTGGGTCGCCCAGAAAGATGAGGCCGAACAGCGCGACCTGGACGACTTCGGTCTTCGCATACGCGGTACCCAATGCGAAGTTGCGTTCTGCCATTACGCGCAGCAGCAAGGCGGTGGCGGCAATCTGCGCGACCGAGCTCACCAGTATCCACCACAGGAAGGGTACATTCGGCGCGGGTAGCTGGAAATCGCCGACGAGCGCGACCGCACACAGCCAGGCCAGCGCGAAAGGCAGTCCGTAGAGGAAGCGCACGAGTGTTGCGCCGAGCGTACCCAGGATGGGTGTGAGATGACGCTGCGCTGCGTTGCGGCCCGTCTGCGCGAGGGCCGCGCCGATGGTAATCGGAATCCACAACCACTCGGGAGCGATCAATCGCAGGTCCTGCCTGCGGCCTCACCTCGGTCGTTCATCGGGCTCAAGAAAAAGGGCTCGGTGGTGTGCGCAACGTCATCCCGCGACCGAACCAATCATCGCCGTACTTTCTCATCAGGCATATTTCGCCTTGTCCGGGAAATAACGTTCCAGGAGATCGATCTCGTTGTACTCGCACAGCCATGCGTAAGCTTGTTCGGCCGAAACGGGTTGCACAAAAACCTCCGGCTGCTGTTCGACGTGAAGCCGCTGACCCAGCACGAAGAACCAGTTGCCCTGCGAGGAGCGATAAAGAATCTCCTGCGAAAAATATCTCCACGCGCCCGCCGAGCGTCTCTTCACGTGAGAAGCGACGCACTCGGCTTTCGCACTGTCGTAGATGACATCGTTGACGATACGTCGCACGCGGGACGCAGGCGGCGACTTTTCAGGTTTGTTGAAGAATGCCATGCGGCAACTCCTATTGCTTAACAAGAACTACGAGCATCCCATTGTCGAATGGGAACGCAATGCTGTTCCCTGCGAACATGCGAGCGGCAAGGGTGCCGCGCGAGAATCTCGAAAGTCCGGGCTTTTTGATGCGACGGCGCAGTCGTTCACTTCGGGCCCGCAAGTATCTCACTGCGCAGGCGAGTCAGCCAACTCCTGCTGACTTCCCCGATTTCGCTGAATACGTCTTCATCGGTTCTCCCCGAAGATTTGAGGACGTGGAAGGCGTGGTCAGCGCCGTTGAGCCAGTGCATTTGCCATGGCGCTGCTACGGTCTGCAGCGTGCGTGCCATCAGCTCGCGTTGGCACAAGGCGTCGCGCGTGCCGTTGAAGCAGAGCACCGGGACTTCGATCTGCGGCAGGTGTGCATCGCGAAGCCGCTCCGGATGGCCGGCGGGGTGCAGTGGGTATGCGAGCAGCAAAAGGGCATCGCATGCGTCGCGACATTCTGCAGCGGTCATCGACGCAGCGCGTCCGCCCATCGAGCGTCCGCCAATGATGACGGTGCGGGGACTCAGCTCGCTGCGCGTGCGCGACACGACCGCATTCATGCACGCTTTGAGGCGCGGCATCGGGTCAGGCCGGTGCGAGCCTTTTTCCTTGTACAAAAAATTGAATCTCACGACATCTAAGCCTGAGGCACACAGCACCTCCGCAAGGCGGCTCATGCCCCGATCCTCCATGTGGCCCCCGGCGCCGTGCGCACACACGAACACGGTCCCGCCATCGCCTTGCGTCGCAGGCTCGAACAGCGCGCTCGTCTCCTCGCCGTTCACAGCGATACGCCATTGCGATATCGATCGGGGCATGCTCTCAAGCGCTCATTGAACTTAACGGGTGATGCTGCTACTTTCCGACTAAAGAAAGGGAGGAGCCGTATCATGATACGGACGATGCGCCGCAGTGCCGCGTCTTGAGCGTTAACACACACTCGGCGCTGGCGCCATTCCAGATCCGCGCCTTCCGCTATCAGTGGCCCGCCGATCTCGCGACCTCGTGGGCTTTCGAGATGGAGTCGCTGATTCTCGGCTGGTACGTGCTGGTCGAAACGCGCTCGATACTGCTGCTTACGGTATTCGCATCGCTGCAGTTTATCGGAACGCTGATCGCGCCGATGTTCGGCGTCGCAGGCGACCGGATCGGCCATCGCAACCTGCTCTGCGCGATGCGCGGCTTTTACGCGGTCCTTGCGACCACGCTGATGACGTTCACTTTCATGGGCGCGCTCACTCCGGTACACGTTTTCGTCATCACCGCGCTGATGGGCCTGGTGCGCCCGTCCGATATCGGCATGCGCGCCGCCCTGGTCGCCGACACGATGCCGTCTCCACAGCTGATCGGCGCCATGGGCATCCAGCGAACGACGCAGGACTCCGCCCGAATCGCCGGTGCCCTGACGGGTGCGGGACTTGTCGCCACGCTCGGGATGGCGCCGGCCTACGTGGTCGTCGCAGGCCTTTATACGACCAGCGTGCTGCTGACATTAAAGGCAGGTAGTACGCGCGCAAAGCGCGATGCATCGATCGCGGCTGCGCCAACGAGCGTGCTGCCGTCGCCATGGCACGATTTGAGACAAGGCCTCGCTTACGTCTGGAGCACGCCCCACCTGTTCGCGGCGATGTGTCTCGCTTTCCTCCTCAACATGACTGTTTTTCCGCTCTCGAACGGATTGCTGCCGTATGTCGCGAAGGAAATCTATCAGACTGATCAGACGGGGCTGGGCTACATGGTCGCTGGCGTCGCGTTCGGGGCACTGCTCGGTTCTATTTCGCTTTCTCGACACGGCAGCGTCATCCATCCGGCGCGCATGATGATCATCGCGTGTGTGGCTTGGTACTCTCTGCTGCTCGTGTTCGCTCACGTCGAAGTTCACGCCATGGGAATCTTCGTGCTCATGCTCGTCGGCTGCGCGCAAAGCGTGAGTCAGGTTCCCATGGCGGCGATGCTCCTGAGAACGTCGGACGAACAGTTGCGCGGACGCGTCATGGGGATCCGGATGCTGGCGATCTACGGCAACCTGCCGGGACTGCTCTTGTCCGGTCCGCTGATCTCGCGCTTTGGTTACCCGGCAACAGCGACGGTCTATTGCGTTTTCGGGCTGACCTTCATGCTGTTGATCGTCGCACGCTGGCGCACCCACCTGTGGCGGCGGGAAGCGCTGGCAAATGCGTCGTGAAATGTCCCGCGGTGTGGGCCTGATTCACTCGTGAAGCGCATCGTCTTCGCAACTTTCGGCTCACTCGGAGATCTTCATCCCTATCTGGCGATTGCACTGGAGCTCAAGCGCCGCGGACATCGCCCTTTGATCGTCACGACGGACGTGCACCGCGCCGCCGTCGAAAGCGAAGACATCGAGTTCGCGCCGATGCGGCCGAATGTGGAGGACATGGGCGATCCGGCCGAGCTCGTCCGCAAGCTGTTCCATCCGACGCAAGGACCGGAATACCTCATTCGGGACCTGGTCATGCCTCATGTTCGAGCCGCGTACGAGGATCTCGACCGTGCGTGCGCGGGAGCCGATATGCTTGTCACACACCCGCTCACCTTCGCTGGCAGGCTGGTCGCTGAAAAACGTCGACTGGCGTGGCGTTCGAGCGTGCTCTCGCCCTTGAGCCTGATGTCCGAGATCGATCCGCCGCTGTTGGGGCCCGCCCCGTGGCTACTATGGGTACGCAGGCTTGGGATCGCACCCTATCGCGCCGTTTTCAGGATGATCAAGCGCAGTGTCGGCAGCTGGGAAAAACCATTGCACGAGCTGCGTGCAGATCTCGGATTGCCGCCGATGCGCTCGTCCGCTCAATTCGAAGGTCAGTACGCTCCGCGGGGTAACCTCGCTTTGTTCTCGGGCGTGCTTGCAGCGCCACAGGCGGACTGGCCGCGGGGTACCACGATATGCGGGTTTTCCCGTTACGACGGAACGCCTGTCGATCCAGCGCTCAGGCTCGAGCTCGACGACTGGCTCAGCGCGGGGCCGGCCCCTGTCGTCTTCACGCTCGGCTCGTCGGTCTCGATGTACGCCACCGATTTCTTTGGCATGGCAATCGACGCGGCCGGGCGAATCGGCCGGCGTGCATTGCTCATCACCGGTCAGGATCCGACTCAATATGACACCCAGATTGCCTCCGCGGGTCTGGCGCCTGGCACCATCAAGGTTTTCCGATACTTGCCGTATTCCGGCGTCTTTCCGCGTGCGGCGGTAACCGTCCATCAGGCGGGCATCGGGACGCTCGCTCAGGCGCTCGCGGCGGGCAAACCGCAGCTCATCGTGCCCGTCGGGTTCGATCAGCCCGACAACGCCCGACGGGCCGTGCGTCTAGGCGTTGCGCGCAGCATTCCCTTTCAGAAGCTCGCGGCCGCGATGATGGCAAGGGCCTTGCGCGACCTTCTTGCTTCTCCCGCGCCGGCGGCAACAGCCAGGACTATCGCCCGAATCGTCGAAGCTGAAGAGCAGGAGCAGCGCGCTGCCGCATTGCTCGCGGCATAGCTGACGCAGCAGCACACCCTTCCGCTTTGCGGACGCGGTCGAATCTGAGGTGCTGGGGCTCCGGACTGTCCTTTCATCCCCGCGTGGTTTGATTCCCAAATCGTGCTTTTTTGCACGAAACCGGACCCATTACCTCGTGAGCACTATTCCACATTGCGTTAAATCGCTGAGCAGGTTCACGGACGGGGCGTTCAACAGCGGGGTAGGACATGCGTTGCATACGTTATTGCGTTCTGATAGCCGTCCTGATTTCGCCGCCCTGCTTCGCCCAACGCAAAGTTGCGCTCGAGATCAGCCACATCGGGAACGATCCCGGCGGCGTCACGCTGCTAGCCGAGCTGCGCGAGGCCATCCCTCTCTTTGAAAGTCTACCTGACGCGCAGGGAAACAAAGTTGAGACCGTCGAACGCTACGGGATCCGGCTCACGAGCGGCGTATCGAGCCCCCGCATCAAGCTGCAGCTGCTGACGAGCGCGATAGAGTCAGGCGCGCGCACTGCAGTGGCCATTAACGTAACCTACGATTCGTTCGACATGCCTCTGGGAGGTGCTTTTATTCGCGGCATGTTCGAAACGTGCGGCCGCGACGAAAGCGCAGCCTGTGCAAAGCGCATTCTTCTGAAAACAGCTACGGCAGTGGACTGGTTTAGAGATAACTGGCCGTCGCTCTGGAGGACGCTATAGCCACCGCACCGTCTTTGAGTAGGGGACTCAGGGTCCTGTTCACGTCTGTTATCGACGTGAGCTCACGCAGCGTCCTGCGAGTCCAAAGGAATGTGCATCGCTGGGCCATGTTATCTATGTCTGCATATCGTCGATGGTGAGATTGACAACAGAAACCGAGATTCTCGCGCTCGTCTCCCGCCTCTATCGTGACATTGGCGGCGATCCGCGTGACCTCGTGCGCGTCGCGCCGCTCTACGGCGGATGGTATAACGCGCTCAAGTTTGAAGTCGTCCGGGCCGATAATGCAAAAACCTGGATTTGGCGCAAAGACATGGACGCAGCAGACTACGAGGCGATCACGACCGCCTTGAGAGGATTTTCAGTTCCGCGTTGATCGGCGCGGCTGCAGCCTTTACCAACATGTCGCGCGTTACCGATGTATAGCTCGACCCGCTCCGCTTTGATGCGCTATGCGCTGCTTCCCATTCCCCTGTCCGAACACGTCGTTTCGACTACGCCGCCGATCCACACCGCTTTGATGAGCTGATCGCCCCGCGGCCCGACGCTCACCGCGAGACCGGGGTGTCTTGTGCAGTGCCTGCGGCGCTCCTGCGCTCGATTTCGTCTGCCATCGCGCGGAACTCGCTTTCGACGTTTCGGCGCACCGCGATCTGCTCGATGCGCCCGAGGAGCTCATACCCCGGCGCAATGTGCCCCGAGTAGTCGAGCCGGACGCCGTTCTTGTCCGGCGTTAGCGAATAGGTGCTTGCGAGCGCGCGCAGACTTCCCGCGATCGCGCGCGACTGGATCATATTCGGCGGCGACTCCGTCACCTCGTATGTCACATCGACCCGCTTTCTGAACATCCAGAGCACCGCGTTCCCCGACTGCTCGACGGTCACGGTCGAGCCGTGACGCGCAACGACGCGGCTTACGCGCAGACTCGGGATGAATTGCGTGTACCGATCGTAATCGGTGAGGACGCGCCATGCCGTGGCAGCGTCCGCATTCAGCACTGCACTTGCATTGATGTCGATCGTGTCGCCGCGTCGATCGGCGGTGACGCTGATGCTCGCCGCGCGCGCAGGTAAAGCGTCCGCGAGTGCAATCGCTATAGCCAGAACCAGCGCTAGCCCCCGATAATCCGTGCAATCATGGTTGCGGCCGCAGGACCGGGTGCGTGATGCGCCCGATTGTGGAGTCCTGTTCAACGGAGCGGTTGCTGTCATTCGTTTATGGTAGCCCACGTGCACAAGATATTCATTGCTGCCGCCATCATTGCGGGACTCGTTTCCGCGTGCGTCTCGTCGGTCCCGCAACCCGCGCACGACAAGCAAAGCGTAGCCGCTGAATTTCCACAAACGCATTATGTCGAAGCGATCGAGCACGGCGATGCGATCTTCCGTGTCGATCCTGCGCTAACGCTGGTCGTCATGGAAGTACGCCGCAGCGGCGCGCTCGCCCGCCTCGGGCACGACCATGTGGTCGCAAGCCACGACGTGCAGGGTTATATTGCGCCCGATGACGGGCGCTCTGACCTTTACGTCGAGCTCGAGCGCCTCGTGGTGGACGAGCCTGACTTGCGGGCCGAGGCGGGCTTAGACACTCAGCCGTCCGCTGCTTTCATCGCCGGCACGCGCCAGAACATGCTCGAGAAAGTGCTCGAGTTCGAGCGGCATCCATTCGCCCTCATCAGCGTGCGAGCCATCGACCCGGACAATGGCGGATCGCGGTTGAACGTATCGGTGACGCTGCACGGAGTTGCCCGGTCGATGCAAGTACCGGTAGAAATCGCGAAGACCGCGGATGAGATCGATGTGTCAGGCCGTTTGACGCTGATTCAAAGCGAGTTCGGCATCGCTCCCTTCTCGATACTCGGCGGCGCCATCGCGGTGCAGGATGCGGTAAACGTGCGTTTCCGCATTCGTGCGCGGCGCGTCGTTTCCGCGCCTGGTGAAAGTAAATAGAGGAGTTTGCTTTACGTGTCAGCACATACTGCAAGTGAAAACACGACGGCCGTTCTCGCCGATTGGGTAGCAGGTTTTCGGCTGCAAGACGCCCCGCACGCGGTAGTGGACAGGATGAAGGCGCTTGTCCTCGATCTTCTTCGGGTAGTGGCTGTCGGCGCACCGTTGCCGTGGAGCCAGGCTGTGAGGCGTCTTGCGCTCACGCTCGGCGGAAACGGTACTAGCACCGTTTTGCTGTACGGCGATCGTCTGGATCCGGCCCGAGCTGCATTCGTCAACGGAGCCTACGCTCACGCGTGCGATCTCGATGATACGCACGTCGGCTCGATGCATCATGCGGGTGCATCGATACTCCCGGCCGTACTGGCCATTGCGGAGCGCGAGGATGCAAGCGGCCCGGCGCTGCTGGAGGCCGCGATTTGCGGCTACGAGGCCTCGCTGCGCATCGGCCTCGCCGCGCAGCCGTCGCTGTTTCACCGCGGATTCATGGCGACGCCCACATGTGGTGCCCTGGGCGCAGCGCTGGCGGTCGGAAAACTGCTGCGCTTCACCGCGGAGGATCTCGCAGGCGCGCTGGGTGCGGCCGGCGCTTACGCGGGCGGCCTCGCGCAGTTCTACAAATCGGGTTCGTTCATCAAGCGTATCAACGGTGCGAGGGGTGCGGAATCAGGCGTCATGGCGGCCCTGCTGACGAAGGAAGGGATCTGGGGTCCGCGCGACATACTCGAAGGCGAGGCCGGATTCTTTCGCGCGTTTGCGGAGAAGTCTGACCCGAGTCGCGTGACCAGCGGCCTCGGGCGCGAATACCGCCTCATGGAAGTGAGCACCAAGATTCACGCCGGTGCAGGACGGCTCCAGGCTTCCGTCGACGCAGGGCTCTCGCTCGGCGCTGAACATGCTTTGGCGGCGGAGCACATCGCAGATGCCGAGGTGGGCATACCCAAGGTCATCGAAGGCAGGCTCACTCAGGCTGACCCACCGGATCTGCAGAGCGCGCAATTGAGCGTGCCTTTCAGCCTCGCCATGGCGCTCACGCTCGGTGCTGCGCGCGGCCCCAGCGCGGCGCTTCGGCGCGAAGACTACGAGTCTGCGCTCGCGTCGCCGGAAGTACACGCGCTGTCCAACCGCATACGCTGCGTTCTCGATCCGGAGATCGAGGCCGGCACGAACACAGAGGAAGTTCCCTCACGCGTCACGCTGCGTCTCACGGACGGCCGCGTGCTCGTTGCACGCGTCGAGCATCCGCGCGGCAGCCCTCACCGGCGAATGACATGGGACGAGCTTCAGGGGCTGTTTCGCGATACGGTCTCGCACGTATTGACTGCAGAGCGCATCGCGAAAGTGGTGGACCTGGTGGCACGCCTCGACGGCGATGCTCGTCCACGCGAGATCATCGCCACGTTCATTGCAAAATCGGGAACAGACCCCGACCGGCCCGGTTTTCATTCGTGAGCGGCCACCTGATGCGTTGTTATTGAACAGGCAACGGTGCAACTTCAGTCGGAGTAGGCGATTCCTCCAGCGGATAAGCTTCCGCGAACGAAGGCGGTCCCGGGATGACAAGCTTCCGGCCGGGGCGGCAGCCAATCCTCTCCCAGCGACCTTTCTCTCGCGCCTGCGCGATTGTTTGCCATTGCATGTTCCCGGGCTCCTCCGCCCCACCACATACCATCGGAATGACGCGGTCGATCACATAACCGCGGCACTCTCCTCGCGTTTCTCCTGTGCTTGGGCAGGGATTTGCCAGTCTGAACAGCACTTCGGCCTTGAAGCTGCGCTGAGCGTCTGGCGGCGCAGCAGCGAGCGTTGCGCTTGTCGTTACAAGCAACAAGCTCATCGCGCCCGCACACTTAACTAATAAATGCATGTTTCCTTATTCCGCGTAATGCACCGCAAGCCAGATAGTGGGCACCTCAGGATGGGTCCATTCCACGCGATGCCGTTGGTGAGGCGCGATGTTGACGAAATCTCCCCGCTTGAGCAAACGGGATGCCGCATCGGATTCGAAGGTAATGCGGGCTTCGCCCTGCAGCACCAACACCCACTCGCCGTGCGGTTCGTCGTACCAACAATCGGGCGGGCTCACCTGTCCGGTAGAGACGATTCTTTCGATTCTGAGCCCCGGTCTCGACAGAAGTTCGATGACCTGCTCAACAGCGCAATCCACCGGTAGATCATCGAACAGATTCGTGGTCTTCATATCCACCACCGCGCTGGATTGCTGATTCGTCATTCATCATGCGACAGTCCTTTGCCATCGGACATGCTCACAGTTATTCTGTTCCAAAGAGCGGACTATAACGGACGAGGTTTGATGTACTCTGCAATGAGGCTTGCAAAGCTTGGTGTGGCAGCATCTCTCGCTACCGTGCGCGCTGTGTCACGCGCAAGCCGAAACGCCGCGTTCATTATTTCGCCTTGCGTGAGTTGACGTACCGCCAGGCTCCACTGAAAACGAGCGCACCGACGCCGAGTCCCACGCCGAGCAGCACGATCGATGTCAGGTGATCGTGGATAACGGGAATCGTGCCAAAGAAGTAACCGCCCAAGACGAGCGACACGACCCAGAGGGCTGCGCCAGCCACGACGCATACGACGAATCGGGCGAACTCCATTTTTGCGATGCCGCCTACGAAAGGCGCGAAAGTCCGTACGACCGCGATATAGGGCGACAGCAGGAAAGTTACGCCGCCATGATGCTCATAGAAAGCACGAGTCTTGTATAGCGCCGCCTGGTCCACCCATTTGTAATCGGTCGTGTAAAGCTTTTGACCGATCGCACGACCGATCCAGTAGTTGACGATGCTGCCGGCGACAGCCGCTATGAACAGCAATGGGACCAGGATCGCGACGTTCATCACCCCTGTCGCACACAACGCACCGCAGACGAACAGCAGAGGATCGCCAGGAAGGAAAAACAACGGGATGAACGCAATCTCGCTGAAGACGATTGCGAACAACATGACGTAGACCGTCGCGCCATACAGCGCGATGATGCTCTCGAGATGACGATCGAAATTCAAGCCCATCTGGAGGAGCTCGATCCAGTTCATCATGTCCTCGGCGCTGGAACCGCCATTCACGTCTTCGCCGGCTCTTCCGCCTTTTCGAAATCGATGCGCTCGCGCACCGGCAGCCCCTGAAGAAAACGCCGCAGGCAGTCGAGCCCCATCTCGACCGCGCCGAGGCGCACCCAGTCGCGGCCGCCGACGATCCGGCTGCGTCGTGAAGCAACGTCGCTCGAGGTAGCGATCGCGAGGCAGACCGTACCGGCGAACTCGATTCGATCGGCACCTTCATCGAGATCGATCAGCACCGCCATTGCATGTGTGCTACCCGTCGTTCGTTGCGCGGCACACGCGATGGCTTCGGCAGTCTCACGGGTGATTTCGTCCGGTATCGCGCCCTCGAATCCGACCGCGGCGCATACTTCGCGAAACTCACGCGCAACGATCCCGCGGCGCACGACGTTCTCGGCGCCGGGAAGAGGTCCGATGCGCGCAGCAATCTGCCCGCTGGTGAACGTTTCGACAACGGTCAGCGTGGCGCCGCGGTTCTGCAGCTCGGCAAGCACCACGCCTTCCAGCGTGCGATCGTCTTCTGCGAGCACGAAGTTCCCCAGCCGCTGACGCACTTCCTTTTCGACTGGTGCGAGCTTTCTGTGGATGTCGTTCATATCGCTGCCGCGTACCGTCAGCTTGGTCTCGAGCTGCGGGTAATGCGCGCGGAAACCGAGCTTCACGCCGCCGTCCGGCGCAAGCGCTTCGACGCCCGCAAGCAATGCGTCAGCGTGCGACTCTCCGATGCCATAGGAATGGAAGCGCTTGAGATAGATCGCCGTATGCGCGCCGGTTTTCGCGAGCAATCGCGGAACGATCTGGTCCTCGAGCATGCGACGCAGCTCGCGAGGGACACCCGGCGTGAAAAAGAAGCGGGCCTTGCCGATATTGACCGCGAAGCCGCAAGCCGTGCCTACGGGATTATCGAGAACCTCGGCGCCCGCGGGTAACATCGCCTGTTTTCTATTGTTAGGCGGCATCACACGGCTGCGGCGCGCGAAGTAGGATTCCATTTTCGCGAGCCACTCTTCGCTCAGAGCGAGATCGACACCAGCGGCTTTCGCGGCGATTTCCTGCGACAGGTCGTCGACTGTGGGTCCAAGCCCGCCATTCACGATGACCGCATCGGCACGCTGCCCTGCGAGCTGAAACGCAAGCAGCAGGTCTTCCCGATCATCTCCGACCGTTGTCTCCCACCTCACCGAAAGGCCGAAGTCCTCCAGCTTCTGCGTGATGTAGCTGAAGTTCGTGTTGACGATTTTCCCAGTGAGAACCTCGTCGCCTGTACAGATGACTTCGATACGCATAGTTGCATGCCCGCGATTTAAAAGATAATGGCAGCTCGCATCGTAGCATCCCGCACAACGTTGGACGATCCGCGGCTCCGCTGTATGCTACCGCTCCCCCACCGTTACATCCCAACGCGATGACAAAGTTGCGTCCGCAGAAGCTTGACGAAATCGCCGGCCGCACGCTCGATCATTACAACGAACATGCGGAGAGCTTCTGGCACGGCACGCGAGATCACGACGTCAGACAGAACATCGACGCGCTGCTGCGGCATATCGAGAACGAGCCGCCGCACACGATCCTGGACTTTGGATGCGGGCCCGGCCGCGACCTCAAGACGTTCACCGATCTCGGTCACGTCGCAATCGGTGTCGAAGGGGCCAAGAGGTTCGTCGAGATGGCCCGCACCTACAGCGGCTGCGAGGTCTGGCAACAGGATTTTCTCAAGCTCGATCTACCGTCGCGCCGCTTCGACGGCATATTCGCGAACGCTGCGCTGTTTCACATACCCGGACAGGAGCTGCCGCGCGTGCTGCATGAGCTGCACGCTGCACTCAAACCGCTCGGCGTACTGTTCAGCTCGAATCCGCGCGGCACCAACAAGGAAGGCTGGAATCAGGAGCGCTACGGCGCGTACTGGGACCTGGAGACGTGGCGCAGCCATCTCTCCCACGCAGGTTTCGTCGAGCTCGAACACTACTATCGGCCTCCAGGCGTTCCGCGCGAGCAGCAACCGTGGCTCGCGACGGTTTGGCGCGCCTCCTCATGATTGCTCGCTCACGGCTGACTCACGCCGCCCCCGCATCGCTGCGGCTTTAAACGATACACTCGCGACATGACACCCGCGCTTCCGCGCAGCCAATTCGTAGATCGCGACGGCATCCGACTGCACCACCTCGACTGGGGCAATCACGGCCGGCATCCGATCGTCCTCGTCCATGGCAGCCGCCTGCACGCGCATGTATGGAACGATTTCAGCCGCCGGCTCAGCGACCGGTTCCACATCATCGCGGTGGACCAGCGCGGACACGGTGACAGCGGATGGGGCGCGGAAGACGGTTATCAACTCGAAGAGTTGTACCGCGATCTGCGGGCCGTGATCCAGGCGCGTGGTTTCGCACGGTACACGCTGATAGGTCACTCGCTCGGAGGTCGGGTTTCGATGTTGTATGCGCATCGGCACCAGGCTGAGTTGGAGCGCCTCATCCTGGTCGACATTACGCCTGGCCACGCCAGTGCGGTTGTCAGTGGTGCGACCGTACGCAATTCAGAAGCTTCGAGTCTGCGTGATTTCGAAACGCCTGATGCCGCTGTCGCTTACATCAAGCAGTTGATGCCGCGTGCGCCCCTTCAGCTGGTGGAAGAAAGCGTGCGCCACGGCACACGACTCAACGACAACGGACGTTACACCTGGAAATATGATCCGACGCTGCTGCGCCGGCGCCGCGGGCAGGCGCCTGCCGGTTTCGATTTGTGGAGCCTCATGAAATCCGTATCGACGCCGACGCTGCTCCAGTACGGCAGCCACAGCGACGTCGTGACACCGGAGCTCGCGCAGCGGATGGCGGAGACGATGCCGTGTTGCAAAGTCGAGCGTGTCGAGAACGCCGGACATGGCCTTTTCACGGATCAGCCTGACGCTTTCGCGGCCAGCGTCGACCGCTTTCTCAGCGCGTAGCCTAACGAGCGCGCCGATTCCGCAGGCCGAGCGTATGCATGACGGCCCGCGCGCCCTTTCCCGGGTTGAGCTCGACCAGCGTCATGCAGCCCTTCGCGTCAGTCCCATAGTACGCCGCTGGCACCCCTGGATAGCACGCGAGCGTCTTGCCATGACGCATCTGCCTATGCGCGTGCACGTGCCCGAGCGCAAGGTAGTCGAACCCTGAAGACTCGATCTCGGATGGCGTGATGAGCGAGGAGCGCTCGGTATCGGGGTCGTCCGTATAGAGCCCGTGCGCCATGCCGATGTGCCATAGGTTGCCCGTTCGCGGCGGACATCCGGCCATCGGCTTGTTCGAGCGGTCGTGATCGAGCATGCAGCGGCCCCACACAGTGGCATGCAGCTCGGGAAACTCGACGACCATGCCATCGACCTCGTTCAACAGCGTGATGTGCGGCCCAGCCTTGCGGAAATCGATCCTTTTGAAGACCGCGCGCTCCTCCCAGCAATCGTGATTGCCCACGATGACGACGGTGGGACACGCAACGCGCGCGAGTTGCTCGTAGACGAAATCGATCACATTTCTGTCGATGCGATTGTGATCGAAGAGATCGCCTGCGATGAGGAACAGCTCTGCGTTCGTCTCAAGGACCGCATCGATGACCTGTGAGAATGCATCGCGTACCTCCTCGCCCTCCTTGCCGTTCTGCAGGTGAACGTCGGACGTGTGTGCGATCGTGAGGGGGCGGATCATGGATCAGGTGTGGTGGGGTAAGTTCGCAAGCGTAACATCTCGGGGCACGCGGATCATGGGCAAGGCAAAAGTGCATCGGGACGCCTGATAGGTATTGCCCTGTTCGGCACGCCCAGCCCACCGTTCGCAGCGCAGGCTTTCCGGACAGACCTGTTCCCAGCCCGGAGGCGCGGGTCGACGGGCCTGCTCGGCTTGCTCGCATCCAAGCACTCGGAGCGAGGGGTGGCAACTGTGAAGGTCGTACAGGCACACCCAAAAGAAAGGCCGGCACCCGGAGGCGCCGGCCTGAATCCGCGCACTGCCAGAGACTGGCCGTAGCGGACTACCGGTTAGGAGGAGGAGTAAACCAGCAGCGCAAGTGATCT
>JAQGNH010000327.1 GCA_028291945.1 Betaproteobacteria bacterium | reverse complement strand
CGGAGTCGGCGACGGCAGATGCGTTCGTGTCGGGGCAATTGGCGACCGCAATGCCGCGGCTGCGGGCCTTGTCCAGATCGACGGCTTCATAGCCTGCGCCGACCGTGCAGACGATCTCGAGCTTCGGAAGCAATTCCATTTCGTCGCCGGTCAGACCGCCGCGGCCATTGGTGAGAACGGCCCTGACGGTATCGCCGGCTTCGCGAACGGCGTCTATTCGGTTTGAATACTTCTTCCCCTCGCGAACGGTATAGCCTGCGGCGGTCAGGCCGGCTACGCGTTCAGGAGATAGTCCCACGAGAGCGAGAACACCAATCGCCATGACTGCTCCTCATTAATGGGGTCGGGTCCGCATTTTCAGACTGACCGGGTCAGAGCAACATTTCGGGACAGTAATAACCGCCGGTTGATCGACGGTCAACGATAGGTGGAGATTCACTGCGCATCATCCGGCTACGTTGCGCCCTTTTCGTTCCTGCGCAGCGCGCCGATTGCGGTGACCCAGGGCTGTGCCGAGCGGAACCAGTTTTGCACCTTCGGTACGAGCTGATTGCGCTCGCGCAAGGTTCCCACACGCACCATGTACGATGCCTTCGGGCCGTCTCCGGGCGTGGTCGAGTAGATCGACGTACCGCATTTCGGGCAGAACGCCTGCGCACGCGGGTTACCGCTCTCTGCTGTCGTCTTGATGTAAATCGTCGGCTCGCCGGAGATCATCCTGAAGGCGTTTCCGGGGACCGGCACGTTGGTTCGAAAAGCCGAACCCGTACTCGTCTGACAGTCGGTGCAGTGGCATAGGCCAACTTTTTCCGCGTCGGCATCGGCCTCGAAACTTACGTGCCCGCAGTGACAGCTTCCATGTACTTTCATCATCTCACCTCTCCTGCAGCTACTCGATTTTCACGTTCGCTTCCCTGATGACGCGGCTCCATTTCGTGAGCTCGCTTTTCAACTGCGCATCGAACGCGGCGGGTCCGGGTTTGATCGTCGCGCCGCCGTTCGCAGCCATGCGCTCCCTCACGTCCGCCGACTCGAGCACCTTGACGATTTCTGTGCTGAGCCGCGCCACGATCGGCTGCGGCGTGCCTTTCGGAACCAGGATTCCATACCACGTCGTCGTCTCGAAACCCGGATAACCCGACTCCGCTACTGTCGGAATGTCCGGCAGCACGGGAACGCGCTGCGCCGAAGTCACCGCGAGGGTGCGGATGGCGCCGGCTTTCATCTGGGGTATCGCCGTCTCGAGCGAAGCGAGAAAAAAACCGATGCGCCCGCCCAGCAGATCGGGAAACGCCTGCGCCGATCCCTTGTAGGGAACGTGCACGTATCTGACTCCCGCGACGCGCTGGATGAGCTCGCCGGTGAGATGTCCGACCGTCCCGTTACCCGTTGTGGCGAACGTCACTTCACCGGGCTTCGCTTTGCCCGCAACAATTAAATCGTTGAGCGTGCGGTACGGGGCTTTCGCAAAGACCATGAACGCAATCGGCGAAGATGCGACGACCGACACGGGCGTGAAATCCTTGAGCGAATCGTACGGCAGCTTGCTGTAGAGCGACGGATTGATCGTCAGATTGCTCGTCTGCCCCATCACCATCGTGTAGCCGTCGGGCGCGGCTTTCGCCGCCGCGTCGAGTCCGATGTTGCCACCCGCGCCCCCTCTGTTGTCGACGACAATCTGCCACCCGACCGACTCGGTGAGCTTGATGGCAACGAGGCGTGAAAGAATGTCGGTGCCTCCGCCGGGCGGAAACGGCACGATCATCCGGATCGGCTTGGCCGGATAAGCACCTTGCGCCGAAGCTGCATCGGCAAGTCCGAGTGTCGCAAGAACGGCAGCAGCGCTCATCAGCCACGACGATCTCATTCCGCATCCTTCTCGTTAGTAGGGTCGGGTCCGGTCGGGTCCGCATTTTCAGAAAAAGTGGACCTGACCAGACCTGACCCCATTTCTGCCAGGAATAACGGCTGTGGCATTAAGCCGCCACCGGTCGATGCGCCCGCAGGAACGAGCGTGCCTGGCGGACTGCCACGGGAATCCTGTCGGTGGGCTCCTTCCACGGAAAGAGGCTCACTTCGGACTTCGGCGCGAGCATCACGCATTCCATGGCGATGACGTACGGATGTGGCGGAGAGTCGTCCGGCATGACCAACACGGGGGTCTGACATGAACGCACGACATCGCGTGACACGCTGTGCACGAAGTCGGCGCTGCTGCCGCCGTACATGCGCTTGAGAAAGCGATCGACCATGTCCATCGTGATGTCAGGCCGCTGCTTCGTAAGCTCGGGGGCCCAACCTTTCATGTAGCCGTCATAGGCGAGGTTCGGCGTCTCTTTGCGGAACCCGACGGGCTGCGACACCACGGCGGCGACGATTCGATCCGGCGCGCGCTTCACCAGATTCCAGATGAACGGCCCGCCGATGCAGAAGCCCAGCACCATGAACCTCTTGATGCCGAGATGATCCATGAGTCCGAGATGGTCGTCGGTGTACGAGTCCCACGGCCGGTCGGTCTCGAGAGGGCCGGAAGACTGGCCGCTGGGCGCGTTGCGCAAATCAGCCGTGATGACGCGATACTCTTTTCTGAACTCCTCGATCGCATTGAACGGCGCGTTCTTGGCGATCCAGGAGATCGTCGAATTCTGGCCCCCGCCGGGAATGACCAGCAAAGGGAAGCCGGAGCCAACGTCTTCGTAGTGAATACGGACGTTGCCTTTCTCGTAGAACCGCATGGCAGTTTCCCCTTTCCCACTGCCTTGCGCGAACGCGCCCGGCGCAGCGGCCATCGCCACCGCTGCCGCGCCCGTTGTCAACACGGTGCGTCTCTTCGAATCCATGGGCCTCCTCCTTGATGAAGGCGCAGGCTCCTTATTTGCGGCTCGAACGGCGAGAGCACGGCGGCGATCAGAGATTGTATCGGCGCGACGGCGGAGTCAAGTTGTCATCCTATTGTGCCGCATGGTGTTCAAGGAGGAGGGAATCAAGGCCGAGTGAAAATAGATTCCGGATCACTTCCGCTCGTCCGGGTCCGGAATGACGAGCCAGCGCGCGCTTAATGCGTGATTATTGGGGTCGGGTCCGCATTTCAGAAATGTGGACCTGACCCGAGCGACCTGACCCCATTTTGCGGTTGCGACAAGCACCGTTCGATGGCATTTGTAACCGTGAACACGTGAACGGTCAGCGCCGCGCCCTAGTCGAAAAGCTATGATCCACACTACGAGAGATCTCCGATGAGTTCCCCACGATTCCTTGCTGTACTCGCGACAACACTGGCGCTCGTTGTTGCGCAGACCGCTTTCGCTGCACCCGGGCTCGCCGCCAACAGGCTGCAGCAGCAGCAATTGCAGGACAGTCTCGACCTGAACCTGCAGCAAAGTACGCCGGGCGGGCCCGCTGGCATGTCGCCTGCCGAAGCGCAGCAGCTCGATCAGCTTCAATTGAGTCAGCGCATGCAACAACAGCAACTCGAACAGCAGCAACTCGTGCAGCAACAGCAGCAGCTGCAGCTCCGGCGCATCGATCCCGCCATGGGCCCGCGAAATACGCTCCAGCAGCAGCAGTTTGCAGCGGAGCGGCAGCTTCAGTTGCAACAATTCAACACGCAGCAGCAACAGTTAATGAATACGATCAAGCCGCAGCCGCTGCAGCCACCGATGTCGTCCTCAGGGCTGGTGCCGCCGATGTCCCCAGGGCTGCTGCCGCAACCGTAAACGCCAGAGCGCTGCGCGGATCTGGGATTGTTCCGCGCGACGGCGGAGTCAAATCGTCATCGCGGCTAACCCACGGTTCAGTTGGCAGAGCTCACTGCGGCTCGACGCCGGCAGCCTTGAGCGCCGTCTTCCAGACCGCGAGCTGTTCCTTCATATGGGCCGCGAGTGCCTCAGGCGTTGATGATTTCGCGACGAAGCCTTGGTTCAGCATAAGCTCTCTGACCGACGGCTTGGCCAGAACCACGACCATCTCCTTATTCATGCGCACGACAATCTCGCGCGGCAGACCAGCGGGGCCGAGCAGGGCAAACCACGGACCGATCGGGAACTTGGGCTGCCCCGCCTCCGGGAATGAAGGCACGTCGGGCATCAACACGCTGCGCTCGCTTAAAGTCGTCGCAAGCACTCTGAGCTTGCCCTCCTTCACGTGCGCTGAGACGCTTGTAGAGGTGCCATTCATCAGATGGACGCGGCCGGACAGGAGGTCGGGGATGGCATCGGGCTCCGACTTGTACGGGACGGAGTGCATCACGATGCCGTTGTTCACCGCGAACATGGCCGTCGCAACGAGTGCATACGTGTTGCCGGCCGCATAGTTGAGCGCTTTCGGATTGGCCTTCGCATAGGCGATGAGCTCAGCGATTGATTTCGCCGGCACCGATGGATGCACTACGATGAAGAAGGTGTTGTCGCCGAGATAAGTAACCGGCGTGAAATCCGCCATGACATCGTAAGGCGGCTCCTTTCGGATGTTGGGCGCAACAGCGAGCGCACTGTTCGTGCCGAACAGGAACGTGTAGCCATCGGCGGCTGAGCGCTTCACATCCAGAGCTGATAGGGCGCCATCGGCGCCCGGCTTGGGAACGACGACGACAGGCTGCCCGAGCGACTGCGACAGGTCCTGGCCAGCGATTCGCGCGAGGGCATCGCTGGCCGAGCCCGGCCCGAACGAAATGACGAACCTGATCGGCTTCGACGGGTAGGGCTGCGCGTGGAGCGCCGCCTGCGCCAGGAGAAGAACCGCGGCAACAAGGGTAGCGATTAGCATTTGCATAGGAAGACTCCTCCGTTTAACGCTTGCGTAGCGTCGTCATTTCCGCGAAAAGCGGGAATCGGTTTTGACGCTGAACCGTTTGAATATGGATTCCGAATCACTTCCGCTCGCGCGGGGCCGGAATGACGAACCCGCCGGTTTGTTTATTGCGGCTTGATTCCCACCGCCTTGATGAGCTTGCCCAGTCTCTCGGTTTCGTTTCGCACATGTTCGGCGAATTCTTCTGGCGTTCCACCCACGCCTATACCGCCGCGGGAGGCCATGCCTCTAGTCACCGCCGGTGACAACAGCGCGTTATTGATCTCGGCGTTCAACCGCATCACGATATCGCGCCGAACACCTGCCGGTACCGCCATGCCCGACCAGCCCGTCAGCTCGTAGCCGGGGAGACCTGCCTCGTCGAGCGTCGGCAGGTCAGGTATGGCCGCTGATCGCTTCAGCGACGTGACCGCGAGGGCGCGCAGTCGCCCGGCGCGCACCAGCGGCAGCAACGACCCCATGTTGTCGCACAATATGTCGATCTGCCCGCCGATGACATCGCTGACCGCTTGCTGAGTGCCCTTGTAGGGCACATGAACGATCGCGGTGTCGGTCATGCTTTTGAACAATTCCATCGAGAGATGCGGGGTCGCCCCGATCCCCGAACTCCCGAACGACAGCTTGCCCGGGTTGGCACGGGCGTGGTCGATCAATTCCTTCACCGACCGCACCGGCAGTGACGGTGACACCGTAAGTACGTTGAAGCCTCGAAAGTACGAAATCACCGGTCGAAAGTCTCTGGCGAAGTCGTAAGACAACTTCGAGTACATGCTGGGATTCGTCGCAATGAAGTTAGAGATGTAGGCAAACGTGTAACCGTCGGGCGTGGCGCGCGCGAGCACCTCGTAGCCGAGAATGCCGCTGGCGCCTGGGCGGTTTTCCACCACCACTTGCTGACCCATCTGCTTGGTGAGCTCGTTCGCAAGCTCACGCGCGTTTATATCCGGGCTGCCGCCGGGTGCAGAGGGCACGATGAGGCGCAGCGGCCGGGACGGGTAAGTTTGCGAACAGGCGATGCCGGGGATGACCAGCACCATTGCGGCTGCCACTACGAGCGCGCGCCGGGAGATCGGCGCTTCAGCGAATGCGAGCTGGGTCATGGGCCCCTCAGTCGATGACCTCGCGACGGCGATTAAAGCGCTAGGCTCGACTCGAACGCCAGAGCGCTGCGCGCATCAGAGATTGGCCCCGTGCGACGGCGCAGTCAAGTTGTTATCCTATTCTGCTGCGAGAGAAGGAGATCGATGAGGCGACGCATCGCACTTTTGTTTTTTGCATTCACCGGTGGCGCGTCGTGTTCAAGGAGCAGGGGATCAAAGCGGAGTAGCGTTCAACCATGGCAGACTCGCACGACAAACTGATTCGAACCGAATTTGCGCGTCAGGCAGACACGCTGGCGCAGGGCGTCGTTTTCAACGACGCGCTCATTCTCGATCGCATTCGGAAGGCAGCGCAGCTCGGCAAGCACTCGCGCGCGCTCGACGTGGCTTGCGGACCTGGGATCGTGGTCGAAGCGCTCGCGCGCGACGCAGGGGCGGTGGTCGGCTGCGACATTACACCCGAAATGCTCGCGAAAGCCGAGCAACGCTGCGCGTCAGCGGCATTGACGAACGTGCGATTTGTGCCCGGGCGGGCAGAGGCGTTGCCGTTCGAGGATGCTGAGTTCGACGTCGTCGTGTCGCGATCGGCGCTGCATCACTTTCTCGACCCTGCGGCCACGATTCGAGAAATGGCACGGGTGCTCAAGTCGGACGGACGTATGGTGACGGTGGACGTCATGGCTTCGGAAGACGCAGCCGAAGCGGCGCTTCACAATGCGCTGGAAATCCTGCGCGATCCGTCACACGTTCGCATGCTGCCGCGAAGCGAGTTGCAGAAACATCTGGAGAGCGCGGGACTGCGCGTCGAGAGCTGCACGACCTGGGTCAATCACCGCGAGGCCGGCGAGTGGCTGAAGATCACGAACGCGCCGGAGCGCGTGGGTCCGCTGAAGATCGTCATGTCGGAGTTGGCGACACGAGGTGCGACTGCAGGGATTGATCTATGCGTAGACGGCGGGCGGATTCTTTTCGAGCACACCGCGGGGCTCACGGTCGCGATTAAAGAGGGCAAACCGGCAGCTGCCGCGTTTTGATGCGCGGCTACGTCGGCGGCGCCGCACAGACTTGCTCGGATTAATCGGGCCAGGTCCAAATTAATCGGACCAGGTCCACATTTACGATGTGTCTTTCAGACGGCGATGTTCGGACGAACCGTGCGTGTTAAAGAACAGCCGTTGAACGACGTTCGAGAAAACTGGACCTGGCCCGGATTGTTCTCGCGTAGCGCACTCGCCTGTTTGCGGGGAGCACGCGATGTGAGAGACAGTTCCCGAGCAAATTTGCTATCGCGCGGTTTTCGGCTCGGACTCTGCCGCCGCTTTCAAGCCAATCTGTTCTAAGCCGATCACGCCACACGCTACGCGGCCGCCCGAATTGCCTGTGGGATCGGTTTGGAGATCGTCAGCTTGAGCGTGAACGATGATGGCGCGACCGACTATGCCATTTGGAGCATCGCTGCTGACAGACATGCCATCGAATACCATGCTAATCGTTGCCTTGCCCGTATCGTCGAATATGATGTTCCCCATGTCCCCGGTATGTCCCGCCGTCGGCGAACGGCCATGTTTCATATTCATGGGATTGAAATGCGGGCCCGCGCTCATCGCGTCAGGCGCACTGCAGTCGCCCTTCTCATGGATGTGGAAGCCTTTGGGGCCTGGCTGTTGCCCCGTGACCTCGCCAGCAACACGCACGCGGTTCGCTGAGATCTGCGTGAAGGTGACTTGGCCCTGCACCTGTGAGCCACTCGCCGGACGCAATGTGGCGGTCGCGCTAGGGCTGCTGCTCTGCGCTTGCGCGGCGCAGGCTGCGAGGAAGAGCAATGATGCTGCAACGAGTTTAGTTTCGTTCACTCCATGGCTCCTTCGAATGCGATTATCTAGAAGTTCAGCCCACGAATATCCGCCGATTTCAATCGCATAGACCCGTGATAGGTGCCCATGCCGCTCGGCCCGACGCCGCCGCAGGGTTGATCATCCTGTACGTAGTGCAGCAGTGTGTCGTTGACAGCTTGGTCGCTGCGTTCACGACATCGCAGTCAGAAGACTAAGCTAAGCGTGTACGGATGCGGAATCGTTTCAAGTCGGCGCCAGACGGTCACGGGTGTCACCGCGGCGAATTGCGATGGGGCACACTCCGAGGCGCCTCCATCGCGCTCAATCATTCGGGAACGTGGCGCCGCAGGCGGCAATCCAACATTTGTTGGATGAGCCACAGCTAGCCGAGGTGATCGGTCTGTGTCCGAGGGCTGGAAATGGTTACCGATGGGCACGATCCCGGACTCGACGTGATCACGAGCACGCGCGACGAGATGACCGCTCACCGGAACCGCGAACTCAAGAAGTGGCGTGGGTTCAAGGAGCAAGGGATCAAAGCGGAGTGAAAATGGATTCCGGATCGCGTCCTCTGCCGACGCGTCCGGAATGACCGAGCTTGTCATCCTGGGGAAAGCCAGGATCCATGTTGAACTTAACTAATGGGTTCCGGACCACCTTCCCCCGGATCGCGCTCTGCTGGTCGGGGGCTGACGGCTGGCTGCCGCGGGTCCGGAATGACGAGCTGGCGATGCGCGGCGGCTACGTCGGCGGCGCCGCACAGACCTGCTCGTAGCGATAGCGCTGCTTCAGCAGTCCATTGTATTCGTAGACATCCAGCGTTTTTTCATACGCTGCGTGCGTGATTTCCACGTGCCGGGTCCAGCAGCCTAGCCGCTGATACGTGGCGATGCAGTCGGCGAGAACGCGTTCATCGGTATCGGGAAAATACGGCTTTTCCGCCCTGGCAATCTCGGCAGCGGGCGTATCGTTCATGTAGTTCCGCGTCTTCTTGTAGGCACGTATGAAGGCGTTCGCCATATCGGTCTTTAGCCAGTCACGAGTTGCGGCAATGCTGGAGAAACCGCAGGGACCGATCTGCTTGCCGACTTGCGCCACGATATGCCCGACGCCGTCGGCCTGCAGTTGCTGAGGGTAGGGGCCCTGCTGCTGAACGTAAACGCCGCGGCCTTGGCGGAACGCGCGGTCAATCTCGGCGGCACTGCCGAGGCCGATGGGTTTGATCTTGTCGAAGTCGATGCCCGCCTTGTGGCATGCATACTTGAACATGTCGAGCGGCTGGCCCGCCTTGAACATAACGACTTCGGCGCCTTCCAGCTTTTTCCATGTGAACGCAGGGTCGGCCTCGCGTCCGGTCAGGAAGAACCCGTCCATCTCGTTGACCTGCGCGAAATGAACTGCGCTCGGTGTCTCGCCTTTGTTGAGTGACGTGAATCCCTGACTTAGCGCGGATTGAACGATGTGCGCCGAACCCTCGTTCAACGCGGCAAGCGCGGAGACGCCTGGAGCCGCGACCGACCACTCCGGATCCAGGCCTTCCGCCTTGAGAAATCCGCCTGACATCGCAGAGATGAGCGGTGAGTAGAACGCGGAAAACAGTGTGAACTGAATGCGGATCTTGTCCATCTTGTCATGCCTCCTCGTGTTGCTACAGAGTCGCTGAGAATACGGCCGCGCGTGTCGATGACGCTCACACCATTGCGGCTAAGGCGAAGAATGCGAGTCGGGTCGTGAACGCCTCAGTTTACTTCGACCACGTTGTACATAGCGTGCCAACGCCGCTTACGTCGATTTCGCAACTTGGGCAGCGAGCTGCTGGCGTCACGCTATTGTGGCTGGATGCCGATCTCTTTCACAACTTTCGCCCACTTGGCTCGCTCGGCGCGAGTGAAGGCGGCGAACTTCTCGGCGGACATGACGTGGGGCTGGAAACCCTGATCCGCAAGACGCTTGCGTACATCCGGCTGATCGAGCGCAGCAGCCAGAGCGGCGCGAAGACGGGCAAGCGCTGCCTGCGGCACTCCCGCTTGTGTGCACAGGCCCTGCCACGAGACGACCTCGAAGTCCGGCAATGCCGACTCGGCGATGGTCGGCACCTCCGGCAGATCCGGATCGCGCTGCATCGACGTCACACCGAGCGCACGGACTTTCCCGCGCCGCACCGCCGGCAGCACCGATGGCACGGTCGAAAATATCGCTTCGATACGGCCCCCGATCACGTCCAGCAACGCCGGCGAGACACCTTTGTATGCGATGTGAACGATGTTGATGCGAGCCTGCATCCTGAACAACTCCATTGAAAGCTGCGGTGAGCTCCCGACACCGGCCGACCCGTAGTTGAGCTTGCCGGGATGCGCTTTCGCAAGGCTGATGAATTGCGTAATCGTCGCCGCCGGGAGCGAGGGATGAACGGTGAGGACGTTGGGATTACTGGCGATCAGGCCGATCGGTGCGAAATCGCGCTCGGGATCGTAGCCAAGCTTCCTGTAGAGCGCGGGGCTGACTGCGAGCGATGCGATGTTGCACCCGAAGATCGTGTGCCCGTCCGGCGCCGCGCGGGCCGCCATTTCGGCGCCGATCGTGTTGCCCGCTCCCGCGCGATTGTCGACGACGACCTGTACGCCGAGTATCTCGGACAGCGCAGCGCCTACGGTGCGGGCGATAAGGTCAGAGGCGCCGCCCGGCGCGGAGGCCGAAATGTAGCGCAGCGGCTTACTCGGAAATTCCGGGACCGCCGCGAGCGCGCCGCCAGCCAGGACTGGCAGCGATGCCAGGACAGCAACAAAGCGCACGTTCCACATGGACGGCCCTCCTGCCCAGAACGATCACGCTCGCCAAGAACCACCGCACAGGTCCACATTGTGTGCGCTATCCAACGTTAAACCTATTTGGGATCGCGATAAAGGGGCTGACCGATTCTGTCTAGCGCCGGGGTCGTACACGAGGTGGAGGCCGCATACAGCCGCAATAAGATGGCCAACTGCGTCCGAGCGGGCTCATGTTGAAAGCCGCCCTGCACCCGCATCGTTCCCCGCGGTTACACTACGGCGCCATGCCCGTGCGAACCATCACCGCGACGCGATACGTGACCCCGCTGCGCGAAGGCGGATCGCTGCCGGCCATCATCGAGGCCGACGACGAGGGCATGTACGTCCTCAAGTTTCGCGGCGCGGGTCAGGGGCAAAAGGCGCTGGTGGCGGAGCTCGTGGCGGGCGAGATCGCGCGCGCCCTCGGGCTGCTGGTCCCCGAGATCGTGCTGGTGGAACTGGATCCCAAGCTCGCGCGCACGGAGCCCGATCCCGAGATCCAGGAGCTGATCCAGGCGAGCGCCGGCCTCAACCTCGCGCTCGACTACCTTCCCGGCGCCATCACGTTCGATCCGGTCGCCGACAAGCCGGATGCGCGGCTCGCCTCGTCGATCGTATGGTTCGATGCCTTCGTTACCAACATTGACCGCTCGCCCCGCAACGTGAACCTGCTGGTGTGGCACGGGCGCCTGTGGCTGATCGACCATGGCGCGGCACTCTACTTTCACCACGGATCGACGGACTGGCTGGAGCGAAGCCGCGACCCTTTCCCGCAGATCAAGGACCACGTGCTGCTGCCTTTTGCCGGCGCGCTCGAGGAGATCGACGTGACGTCGGCCGCCCGGCTGACGCCCGAAGTCCTTCGCGACATCGTGGCCCTCGTGCCTGATGCATGGATCGAGGGGCCCGCGCAACGCGCCGCATACACCGAATACCTGACGCGGCGGCTGGAGCAGCCGCGCGCTTTCGTGGGGGAGGCGATCCGTGCGCGATAACGACACGTACGACTACGCGGTGATCCGCGTCGTGCCCCGCGTGGACCGCGAGGAGTTCGTGAACGTCGGGGTCATCGTGTCGTGCCCCGCGCGCAAGTTTCTCGCAGCGGTGATCGAGCTCGATGAGAAGCGCGTGCGCGCGCTCGACGCGACGCTCGACATGGAGGTGATTCGCGCGCATCTCGCGACGATTCCCGTGATCTGCGCAGGGGGCGCCGCCGCTGGCGCCATCGGCAAGCTCTCGCAACGCGAGCGCTTCCACTGGCTCGTCGCGCCGCGCAGCACCGTGATCCAGACTTCCGCCGCGCACAGCGGGCGCTGCGACGATCCGGGCGCGCTGGTCGAACACCTGCTCGATTCCATGGTGCGTCCGGCCAGGGCCGGGCCGTGATCAAGGCGTGATCGAGCGAACCCCCGCGGTGCTCATCGGGATGGTATGAATTGCGTCCGTGCGTCTCGCCGCGATCGTCACGCAGAGTCGCTGAGGCTACGACCGCGCCCGCGCACGACGCTCACTACCTGGCGTACCAGCACTTCACGCCAGGATGGTCGCGCACAGCGTCGTGCACGCGCATGAGCTTCGGATAGGCGGCAAAGATCGTGGCGGGAATGTAGTCGACCTTGCCGCCGATGAACCAGCGCACCGCCATGTGGAGCTTGAGATCTGCGACGTTGAGCTTCGTGCCGCCGAAGAACGGCTCGCCGAGGATGTTCTTCTCCGCCGAGCGCGCCCACGCGGGCAGGTAGCCCTCCACGAGTGCCTCGCGCGCGGCTTTCTTCTCGGGCTCGTTCATGCGGATCGTCGGGCCGACCACGCCGCGCAAGTCTTCGACGTGCTGCATCATGCCTTCGTGACGTGCCGCGTCGAAGTCGTCGCTGGGATGAAGGCCGTGGCGGCGGCCGATCATCACGAGTATGGCGTTGGAGTGAGCGAGCGGTGGGCGTCCGGGCAGCTCGAGAACCGGCAGGGCTCCGTAAGGTGTCTGCTCCTTCATCGCGGGCCAGTCGGCGCCCTTGATGCGCACGTCTTCGAAGTCGATGCCCGCGAGATGCAGTGCGAGCCGGCACTCCTCGCCGCGGCTCACGGGAGCGTCGAAATAGATCAGCTTGGGTTTGTTCATGGCGGTAAAGATATCACGGCTACTACAAGGTGAGCTCGAGGAACACGGTACCGGGTACAGGGTTGAAGCGATACGGAGCAATCGGCTTGAACCATGAAGACGTGTAGAGGGATTGAGCTTCTTCCATATGCGGCAACGTGTCGAGACGAAGCTGCATGTATCCAAGCGCCTTCGCTGCCGCCACGATGCGCGTCACCAGGAAACGTCCGACACCTTGCTTCCTGAGGGACGGACGCACATACAGCCGTTTGATCTCGCCTGTATCGGCTGCCAGCTGGCGCACGCCGATACATCCGACGTAATCGCCATTCTCCTCCGCCAGCAGAAATGCTCCTGTCGGAGCTGCGTATTCGCTTTCCAGATGCGCGAGCTCGCGATCGAGGTTCTGAAACGAAAGGTCGACGTCGAGAGACGCTGCGTATTCTTCGATCAGGTGGCGCGCTCGCGACCAGTCGTCGTGCGATTCAGGAGGCATTACTCGAATCGTCACGGGAATTAACGCGCCAGGCTCAACTGCGAAAGCTCAGCGACGGCGTCGTTGAATCAGCCGTTCACTCGCAATGGCTGGGCGGGTGCGGCGTCGGATAACCGAGCCTCAACCGCTACCAAGCCAAAGCAGACCTCAGAACTCGATCATCTCGAAGTCGGCCTTCTTGGCCGAGCAATCCGGGCAGCCGAAATTCTCCGGCACGTCTTCCCAGCGCGTTCCGGGCGCAATGCCTTCCTCCGGCATGCCGGCAGCCTCGTCGTAAACGAAAGCGCACAGGATGCACTGCCAGGTCTTCAATTCGCCATCCGTGTCGGCCGCAACCGGCTTCACTTCGTCGGGGATGCCGCCGCCGGGGACCGGGAAGTTCAGGATGAGTCCTTCCAATCCATCCGGACCCGCGAGGAGCTCGAACGGGCCTTCGTTTTTGCCCACCCAGATGATCGTCAGATCTTTCTTGAGCTTGCCTTCATGCAGGATTCCACCCTTCATCACCAGGATATACTGGCCATCGCCCTTGGAAGGATCGGGCGCATAAGCCTTCGCGCCGGCGTTCATCTTGACGGAGAAACCGGCCAGGCCATCATCGTGCCCTTTCAAACCCTCCAGAGCTTTCATCGCTACACCGTGCTCGCCGGGGACGATGTCGAAGTCGGGGAACGCGGTGACCTGCCAAGGCGTGCGGTTGGCCACCTTCTCCAGCACCTCTCGGCTTTCGGGGAGGTATTGCGCGCCGGGATCGCGGTGCGCACGCAACGTGATGAAACCCAGGCCCTTGTCGCTGTACGCGATCGGTCCGTAGGGTGTGTGCGCGCGCGAAAAATGCACGGCGCCGGGCCCCACCGGATGCTTGCCGACCGAGCCGGACCCGTTGTACATCACCTGATACTGGTCCACTTCGTGGAAATGCACGCGCAGCACCCGGTTTGCCGAGCCCTCGGCCAGGAAGGCCATGGGGGTGTCCATGCCCTTGTCTTCGGGGCGCTTGATGAAGTCGGTGCGCCACGCGAAATGTCCGTTCGGCAGGTTGCGCTGAATCCGGGGGTTTTCTACTTCGTCGTAAGCCTTGACCAATGGCATTGCGAATTCTCCTGTACGTCGTATCGGATATATTGTAGTCAGATCGAGCCCGCTTGTGTCCGCCGTGACCGAGAGGCCTGCATCAATAACGCTTCGTGCGAGGGTCCAAATGATGAACACCGGATTCGAAGAAATCATGAACATCCGCGGCCGCGGCATGCCCGCGGACGGAGAAGTAACGATCAAGGGACACGATCCCGTCTTTTCCGCTCGCTTCAAGATCGGCGAGGCGACGGCAAACATCCTCGCCGGTATCGGCGCCGCGGTCACCGACATTCACGAGATCAAGACCGGCAGGCGGCAGAAAGTTGCCATCGACGTGCGTCATGCGGCGGCGACCTGCAACAGCTCCAAATACCTGAGTGAGCCTGCGGCAGGGGGCGGTTGGAAACCGGTGCCCCAGACGCCGTCCATGCTGCACATGCGGTCCATCACACAGCCGTGGCGATGCAAGGATGGCCGTTGGTACCTGCCGCATTTCAATCTGCCCCATTTGCACGACCGCGTAATCGGCGTGCTCGGTTGCGAATCCAATGCCGAGGCCGTCGCCAAAGCAATCGCGCAATGGGATTCGCACGATCTGGAAGAGGCGGTCGCCGCAGCGCGGGCGTGCGGCTCGATCGTGCGTTCGAACTCGGAATGGCTGCAGCATCCGCACGGAAAAATGTTGGCCGCCAAGCCTCTGGTCGAGATTACGAAGATCGGCGACAGCGATCCGATCCCTTTCCCGAAAGGTGAGAGGCCGCTGTCGGGAATAAAGGTGCTCGATTTGACGCGCATCCTCGCAGGCCCCATAGCGGCGCGAACCCTGGCTGAAAATGGCGCCGACGTCCTGATGGTCACCGCGCAGCATCTACCGCAGGTGCCGGAGCACGTCAAAGATACGAGCCACGGCAAGCGAAGCTGTTTCCTGAACCTCAACAAGTCCGAAGACGTGGCGACGATCAAGAAGCTCGTCCGGAATGCCGACGTATTCAGCCAGGGCTACCGCCCCGGCATCATGGACAAGCACGGGCTCAGTCCCGAACAACTTGCCAAGGAGCACCCCGGGATCATCTATCTTTCCATCAGCTGCTACGGCCACGGCGGCCCGTTCTCGAACCGCGGCGGATGGGAACAGATCGGCCAATCGGCGACCGGGATATGCCTCGACAACGGCGATGAACGACCGAAGCTGCTGCCGGCCTCGGCTTGCGACTACACGACCGGCTATAACGGCGCCTACGGCGTGTTACTCGCGCTCGCCCGACGCGCACGCGAAGGCGGTTCCTACCACGTTCGGGTCTCGCTTTGCCGGTCCGGCATGTATATCTACAAGCAGGGTCACGTCGACTACCCGGAAGCCGAGATGGGACTGACCGACGCCGAATTGGAATCGATCATGATCGAATCAAAAGGCGGGCACGGC
>JAQGNH010000256.1 GCA_028291945.1 Betaproteobacteria bacterium | reverse complement strand
ACCACGTGATCGGCGATGATGCGTGCCTCTTCCGCGTCGTAACCGATTTTCCGCAGCGCCTGTTCGGCAAGCGTCTGCGCCTCGCTGGCGCTGAGCCGTACTCTGTTCTGAGAAACATTCTCCACTTCGACTCCGATTACTTTTGAAAACGGGCGTTCATTCCTTCGACTGCAGCGCCGCGCGCCCTCAGCATGAACCAAACCTCACCCCCCTCCCTTGCGCGCGTAGTGCGCGGGGGGGGGTGGGGAGGGGGCAGAAGCAGAGCAGCGTCGCGTTGTCACTTCTCCGTGATGCCTGCCTGGCGGGCCAGTGTAGCGAACTCTTCCACCTGCTTGCGCAGGAATGCGGCGAACTCTTCGCTCGACGTGCTGGCGACGAGCTCAATTCCCTGCTCTAGAAAACGATTGCGCAGCTCCGTGACGGCGACCGCTTTCGCGACCCCCTCGCGCAAACGCTCGATCACCTGGCGTGGCGTACCGGCAGGCGCGACCAGCCCGTTGAAAGTCGAATCATTGAAACCCGCGAGGCCCGCCTCCTCGATCGTCGGCACGTTCGGTAATACGGCAGAGCGTTTGCGCGTGCTGACGCCGAGCGGGCGCAATTTGCCGGAGTTGATGAAGGGGAGCGATGTCGTCACCTGATCGAACCTCAGCATGACGTGCCCGCCTACAAGATCGACGACAGCGGGGGCGGCACCTTTGTACTGGACGTGGAGCATTCGGATACCGGCCTGCCTACTGAACATCTCACTCGCCACATGTCCCGTTGATCCGACCCCGGACGAGGCGCTCGTCAGCTCACCCGGCCTGCGTTTGGCAAGCGCAATCAGCTCCCGCACGGTCTTCACGGGTAATGACGTGTTGACCACGAGCACGAGCGGGACGTCACAGGTCTGCGAGATCGCGGCGAAGTCTTTGAGCGGATCGTAGCCAGCCTCAGCCACGATCGCCGGAACTCTTGCGAAGGTATTCGATATCGTCAGCAGTGTGTAGCCGTCGGGCGGCGCAGCTTTGACGAATCGGGTGCCCACGACTGCGCTTGACCCGGGACGACTCTCGACGATGACCTGCTGTCCGAGTCCGCGCGTCATCTGCTCAGCGATCGCACGCGCCACGATATCCTGATTGCCGCCGGGCGCGACCGGATTGACGATGCGGATGAGCTTGACGGGATAAGGCGCCGTCTGACTCCATCCGTTCGGCACAAACGACAAAAGCATGATCGCGATGGCGATCGTGGTTCGAATCATGGTTGCAGAATTGCTCCTCGATCGCCACGTCACCGTTGCGGGCTCCTCGCGATGACACTCGTTCAGAATCTACTTAGCTACCGGCGATCGGTTCCAGGCCGCTTCTGGCTATGGCGAGGGCGGTCTCTGCGGAGGCGAGGAACTTGATAACCGAGCGAGCCAGGTCTGCATTCGGGCTGCTCGCAGCGACGCCGGCGGAAAATACCGCGACTTTCTGAAGCTCCGGCGGCAGCGGCGTGATATGCGCGATTCCCGGCACCGGCAGTAATTCGCTCATTTGCTGGAACGCGATCTCGGCTTCGCCGCGCGCAACCACGGCCCCTGTGCGCTCACCGCCACCGATGAGGCGACTCTTGCTTAGCACCTGATCGGCTATCCCTAACTGCTGACACAACTCAGTGGTCAGATATTGGCCGCTTACGCTGGCTGAATACGCGATGGATTTAGCTTGCAGGAGCGTGCGTCTCACGGCATCGCTCGAGCTCATATCAGGCTTGGGTGCTCCCGCCCGCACCGCTATGCCGATGGAGGAGCGGGCGAGGGGCATACGACCTTCCGCCAAAACCACGCCCTCCTCGATGAATCGCCGGAGTAGGTCGTCTGCAACGATGACGATATCCGTGACTTCGCCGCGTTTCAGTCGATTCGCGATAGAGCTTTCACCCGTTCCTACGGACGTTGTGGCTGTAACGATCTTTTTCTTCGTCAGGCGTTCCAATTGCGGGATCAATTCGAGATGCGCTGCAGTGAAGGCGCCTGAGGTCATCACGGTGAAATCGTTTAGCGGACCAGTCATAGTTGTTCGTGTCACTTCAATGTGTAGTCAAAAATAAATAGCGATGCTATTCCTCGTTTTACTGCGGCCCGACGAAACCGATGTATGCCCCGCAGGCGACGCCGGGCGTTGCGAGCATCGCGTGCTCGCCGTGACTTCGCACGCCGCGCGCGAGCGGCGGCAGGCCGTGCTCTTCCACCCAACGCGCGGCCGCACTCATGCTGGTGGTGCGGTACAACGCCTGGAACGGACCCGGACCACGGCGCTCCAGTGCATCGGCCGCTGGCCCCGGCGCGTAGGGCTGCGCGATGCCAAGACCGGTGGGGCCCAACTCGAACACCGCCATGTTCGCCATGATCACCGTGCCCCGATGCAACGTCGGTTGCGGCATGCCTAGTACGTTTGCATACATCGCTGCGGCAGTCTCGGCGTCGGGCGTGGCAATGTACGCACGTTCGAGCTTATACACCTCGTTGGGATGATTCCCGGCCTGACCTTTACCGACATCGGGGACCTGCTTGCGGCGCTCTTCCACTGGAGTCAGGTGCTCGATGAAAACGAGCGGCAGCGCATTGCGGGGCCCGAGCAATGCGGTCTTCCATTGCAAGTCCTGCCCGCCGGGGGTGCGCCGTCCGCCGTCGATCGCATCGCCAACGTCGACGCCGCGATTGCGCATTGCGGCTACGTCGACAACGAGGTCATCGCTCTGGATAACGACGTAACGAATCCCTCCGCCCGCCACGATGAATTCGGGCAACGTGCCACCCGGTATGTTGGATCTGCCGCCGGATATCTTGTACTCAGCCTGATCGCGGATCGCCAGCAACTCGATGTAGTCGTCCTGGTTGAACGCGATCGCATTGTGTGTACCCTTTCCGGCATGCGTGCCACCCGCATGGATGTTGAAGCCCAGCTTCCTGTATTGCTCCATGCCCTGCGCCAGATCCGGCACACAGATCGTCACGTGATCGATACGCTTAAACATGTTCACTTCACCTTCTGCAATTGCTGTGGAAGCCATTTCAAAACCCCGTTCGTGCTGAGCAGGGGCACGGTAGCCCGCAGTCGAAGTATGAACGGCAAGGTGTTTTTGGGATGCGCTCTAGCGAACACTACACGCGGCCGAAATCGCTTTCATACAGCGCATCGAGACGGGCCAGCACGGGTGGCGAAAGCGGTCCCATCTCGGCTGCGTGCAGCGCCTCGTCGATATGATGCAGTTCCGCACTGCCTATCACGGCGCAGGATATGTCCGGGTTCGCCAGAACAAAGCGGAGCGCGACCTGAGCGCGAGTTCCCTGCTCGGTACCGACCGCATCGAACACCGCCTTCGTCTTGCGTTCGTCGTCGGTCACGCTCGTGTCGCTGATGAGAACACTTTCGCGGCCCGTCCGCGCATCCGTAGCAATGACTCCCGCGGCAAAAATACGAATCGCCATCACCGCGACATTGTTGTCGCGGCAGGCGTCGATAATGCCGCCCATGTTCTGCCCGGTCCATGCCTTCGGCATGCTGCGGCCCGCGCTCGGATTGAGCAGGTTGTAATAGACCTGTGCGGAATCGAAGCGCTTGCTGCGGATCACTTCGCACACCGATACGGCTTCGCCGATCGCGGTGATGCCCATGTGACGGATCAGTCCCTTCTCGCGCAGCCGCTCGAGCCCGTCGGCCACGCCGTTCTTGCCGAGGATCTGCTCGACCGTCATGACCCGGCCGCCGGGCTTCGATCCGATCCGGTTGTGAAGCTGCAGTACGTCGACCGATGAACGCTTGAGCCGCGCGAGGCTTGCCATCAGGCGCTCCTCGATCTGTGCCGGGATGTCCCTCAGATTCTCCACATCGAGACCGAACTTGGTCGAGAGATAGGGCGTCGCTCCCGCTTCGGGCAGCAGCCAGCCGAGTGCTTCTTCCGACTTGCCATTGCCATACTGCGCAGCCGTATCGATCCAGTTGATCCCGCCGGCAATCGCCCGGCGGATTGCTTCGCGCTTCGTCGCGTCATCCTTGTGGATGAGGATGCCGCCGACTGCACCAGCGCCGAAAATGATTTCAGAGACCTTGATGCCGCTGCGGCCGAACGTCCGGTGTTTCATCATGCTATATATACTCGGGTAGGTGGAATAGATCGACATCGCGCGCCAACGAATCATAGACGAAGGGCGGAGACATCATGAAAGTCTATCTCGTGCATCATGCCGACGCGCTGTCGGCCGAGCAGGACCCGCAGCGCCATATCAGCCAGAAGGGGCGCGACCAGGCCGACCGCCTCGGGACGCGCTTCCGGGCGCTCGGCGTCGCGCCAGTGCGCATCTTGCACAGCGACAAGCAGTGGACCATAGACACGGCCGAGCGCATCGCCGCCAAGCTGGGCACCGAAAATAGAACTGCGAAGGCTGCCTATCCGATCAATACCGGCGATCCGGTCGCGCCCTTCATGTCGGAAATCGCTGCGGCCCGCGGCGACATCATGATGTGCGGCCACGTCGAATACCTGCTGCGCTCGGCCTCGCAGCTCGTCTGCGGCGATGAGACGCGCAAGGTGGTCGAGTTCAAGCCCGGCAACGGCACGGCGGTGTGTCTCGAGGGCGAAGGCGACGACTGGGTCATCACCTATGCCTGGCGTCAGGACCACGCGGCGGGGTGAGGCGGGTTGCTCACCCACTCATATATCGGAGGATATGAATGACCCAACGCTCCACGGAGATTCAGTACTTGATCGATCGCGCCGCCATTCAGGATCTGCTGATGCGTTACTTTCAAGGCCTGGACCGCTGCAGCCCCGAGCAGGTGCGCAGCTGCTTCACTGACGACATCCAGGCGCACTATGACCACCGGCCCCCGATAACGGGCATCGAAGAGTTGATGGGAGGCTTTCGCACCTTCAAGAGAATCAAGGAAGGAAAAATGAAAGTGACCACGCATTTCATGGGTAATCTGAACATCGGCTTGCTTCAGGGCGACGTGGCCGAAACGGAAACCAATGCGCTGGCTTTTCTTGTCGAGCCGGGCGAGGGCGCGGACCTCGTATCGATTCGCAGTCTCCGTTACATCGACAGGATGCGCCGTGAGGAAAACGGCTGGCGGATCAGCGATCGAATACACACGCTCGACTGGAGCTGCCAGGCGCCCACGAACTTTGCCAGCACGCTCGCGCAGCGCATATCCGCATTGCCGGCTCGCTCATAAGGCTGATCCCTTGAGCGCTTCGATACGAATTCGCCACGCGTAACGCGTGTGGCAGCAGGCCGACTGGCTCCGAAACTGGTTCGCAGAGTTGTTCTCGTTGATGGGTCCACGAGAATTCAGGTGCGCGCGACGCGGCCGAGGATCGGGAACTTCGGGTCGCTATAGCCGGGCGTAGAGGTATGGCCGGGCGCGACCAGGCTGTCGATCAGCGCTTCATCTTCGGCATCGAGCTTGTAATCGAGTGCGCCGAGGTAGCCACGCCACTGCTCCTCGGTGCGCGGCCCTGCGATTACCGCCGTCACGAGCTTGTTGTTGAGCACCCAGTTGAGCGC
>JAQGNH010000309.1 GCA_028291945.1 Betaproteobacteria bacterium | reverse complement strand
GTCAGCATCTGGAACTCCGCGGGCAACTACTCCGCGGCGAAGAGCCAGCCCATGACGTGGCTGATTACGATCGCGAGGAACCGCGCGACCGATGCCCTTCGCAGCACGACGAGCGAGCGCGAGAACGTCGTCCGCGCAGCGCTGTCGCACGACGAGGACGACGATGGCGAGCCTGCGCGCGAGTTCGCCGACGAGAGTACGGGGCTACTTGACCACCTCATCTCGCGGATCGATGCGGTGCGACTGCGCGGCTGTCTGCAAGGACTGGAGGCGGCGCAACGGCAGGCGATCGCGCTCGCTTTCTACGACGGCCTATCGCACTCGGAGCTGGCCGCCCACATGCGCCAGCCGCTCGGCACGGTCAAAGCGTGGGTGCGGCGCGGTCTGGAACGGCTCAAGCACTGTCTCGAAGCGTGACTAAGGAATCGCGATCATGAACTATGACCGGCCGGAGCTGCGAGATCGCCTCGCCGCGGAATATGTGCTCGGCACGCTGCACGGACGGGCGCGCAAGCGCTACCAGCGCTTGATGCGAGACGATTTCAAGACCCGCGTGGAGGTGATGCGCTGGGAACAGCGCCTCATGCCGATGGGTACGTCGCTCAGCGAGCCGGCGCCGGCCGAGCGCATGTGGCGCGGCATCGAGAACCGCATTGGCCGCGGGACGGAGGCACGACACGACGCGCAGCCCGGTTGGCTCGAGCGCTGGTTCGGACTGCGCACGCTTGCGCCGCTCGCAGCCGGCATCGTGGTGGGCGTCATGGCTATGCTGTTCGCGACGCACTTCGACGACATCACGCGCGTCGCGGTTCCGAAAGGGCGCGTGCTGCCCGAGAGCTACGCGGGCATCCTGCAGAACGAGAACGGCGTGCCGACGATCCTCATCAGCTCGCTGCGTAACGGCCGGACGGTAGATATCAAGGTGCTCAATCCGATCAAGCTCGCTGCCGATCAGGGGTTGCAGCTGTGGGCGATCACGAAGGATGGCAAAGCGTTCTCCCTGGGCGCGATCCCCGCGGAGGGCAAGGGTCAGATCGAGCTTCCAGGGACTTCCGAGCAGCTGCTCGCGAACGTCACCGAGCTTGCCGTTTCGATCGAGCGCAAAGGCGCGCCGCCCGCCGCCACCCCTTCGCAGCCCTATCTATTGCGCGGGCCCTGCGCGAAGTTCTGGTAGAGCTTGCGATTCGGCTGCGCACCACCGCCGTTTTCAGAAGTCCCCCTCGCCGTCACCTGAACGAGCACCTATAGAAGGTACGGCGCTGCTTTAGGTAGCCTCGTGTGCGCTGCTGAGGTGATGGGGTCATGTCGATCTTGCGCCAAGGTCTTCACGAGACGATCCACTCCACGATAGCCGCAACAGCGTAAGAGAGTGCCAAGGCAAGAACGAATATTACAATAGTGCGCGTTATGCCTTTCGGTATCTCGGCGTCATCCAAATACCGCTTGATAGCGTAGCTTGCTGCGAAAAAAACGATGGTCGATAAGACGAGGCTCAGCATTCAGTGCAGGCGCCGCGCGCAAACACCGCGCTCGACAGCTTGACCTACCGATGACTCGTTGCTGTGATCGAACGATGATTACTGCGAGCCATTCGACGCAAACGCTTGGCATGGCGTTCCTTCCAATATGCAAACGCTAACGGGACGACGATGTAGAGCGCGACACACGCGCCGATGATCCCGCACGCTGCCAGAACAGCGGCCTCGATCAGGTCGGCAGTCGGAAGGCTCGATGCTACTTTCCACCATTGAGTAAAATTCATAATCCCCCCTAGCGCATCGTACGTTCAGGCATGTCTCAGTTCGGAAGATTCTGCCCGACGGGGGGATTCGTCAAGCCGAGATGCTGCGTCCGTATTTTTCTTACAGCCTTGAGTCTGTTTAAAGCGTCTAATCGATAGTTGGGTGCTTCGTTCGGTGCGCGCCATGTGGCCGCTCGTCGTGAATCGCGTCGGACGAGCGATGAGCGCCTGATATGGAACTTGCTAGAATCGGAACAGCTATAGGCGAGAATGTCGGCTGTTCTGGCTCGATCAGCCTACGCGCTGCGCGTCTTCCACTATCAATGACACCGCGGTAGGTGATGGTCCAACGTACGATTGCGGTGGGTAATCGTCGGCATGCGACCAAGCACTTTCTTTTACCAAGGGGTTGTGACTTTGCTGACGTTGCGCGTATGTAGTCTATGTTCAAATTGCCTGCTTTCATCCGCAAGAACCATCGCGGCACGTTTTAATAATGATGTGAAAGGCCTCGATTTTCGCGAGCTCTGTCAGTTGCTGCCATAGCAGTCTGGATAGCGCGTTCGGCATTTCAGCTCGTTCGCGTTGCTTTGCTGCGCCATCTCACGACACTGGACGCATTACTCACTGGTTCGGTGCGACACAGATCCCATTGCGGCGTTAATCAATCGTAGTGCGCCGAGCTGAAGCGGCGGTGACATGCAGTCGACCTGTTGGCGAGACTGTTTGCGAGTCATGCAGCGATCGCGCCGCATGACCAATGCTCATTTGCAGGAGATGCACGAGAAGTGGACATCATCATCGTAGATGACGACGCGGTCAGCGTGACCATGCTGAAGCACCTTGTGGAGAAGCTACCAGACTGTAATGTCAGAGAATTTGTGCACCCGCTGGTGGCGCTCGCGTGGTGCAGACATAATGAAACCGACCTCATTCTCGTCGATCATCTGATGCCCGGGCTAGACGGTATCGAGTTCACGCGCCGCTTACGCGGATTCCCGGGACGGGCACAGACACCCGTGCTCATGGTAACTGCGAGCGCCGAAGCGGAAGTGCGCAGCCAGGCCCTTCAGGCCGGCGTGAACGAGCTTCTGATCAAGCCCTTCAGCTTTGATCAACTGCAGCCGCTTGCGACCAAGATGCTTGCGCCGCGGGGAGCTCAAAAAGTCAAGCGCGAAGAGACTGCCGCTGTGCCCCGAAAGAGTGTCCTCGACGTGAACATGACGCTCCAGCGACTTGCCGACGATCAGACGCTCCTTGCTAATATGGCAGTTGCTTTCATCCGCACCGCACCGCAACTACTCGCCTCGATCAGTGCAGCCCTCGCCGCGGGCGACCTTAAACGAGCGTCCGTGCAGGCGCACGCGCTCAGGGGTGCTGTCGCCGCGTTTGAAGCGCCAGTAGTATCGAACTGCGTGCTGAACGTAGAGAAGCACGCGAAAAGCGATAATGCTCCCGCCGCTGGGGCCGCTTTTCGCCTCGCGCAGGACCTCGTCGGGCGACTGCTTGCCGACGTTGCGCCTCTGGCGCCGCCCGACGCTGCATTGGATTCGCAACGCTGACCAACAGCGGCAACCATTCCTGCCCAAATTCAAGGCGCGCTGGGCGGATCGTTTTGCCGCTCCTCGATTCCACTGCGCCTCAAAGTTCTTACATCTGCCTTTTGACGCACAGCGTGGTCTGCGTACCGCCGCCATTGCGCGCTAGCCGACCGCCGTGTCATAGTTCCGCCGGAAAGCTCACCGAGACGGGCTGCACGAGGCAAATATGCGTTGGGAGTTCAAGCAAGAACCAGGGGAGACTCACCGCTGGCGGTGGCAATACGTAGATGCAGATACAGGCTCGGTCTTGAAGATGTCGCCCGTCCTGTTCAGGACATTGTTTGATTGCGTACGGGACGCGGAAAAGAACGGCTATAAAGGCCCCGGCGCGCCCCTCACTTCGGGTCTCGCTACTGAAGCGTGCGACGAGCAGCCTCTGATCGTTGGCCGTAACGGTCCTGAAGCTTCGAAACCGTAGCCGCTGCGTCGATCAAAATGTTCCCTGCATGGTCGTTCGTTGATTGGGTAGCAAACGGAGCTCTTGTGATTGCCGCACTTGGCGTGCTGTTTATTGTATTCACCCGGTGGTTTCGCTGAACCCAAGGGTAATGCTTTAGTCCTCCGCCGTCGGAGTCTGCAGCATCTTTTTACGCTTGATTCTGCAGGTGCTTAGTTTGTGCTTGCAGCCGTTCGCACACAGAAACTGCGCGTTGTATTCGCCGGTACGGGGACATGCGGCAAGACATTGGCTATTGGCTTTCAGGCATGCCGTATTGCTCGCAGATGACATCCTCCAGCGCTCGCTCTCGGATAGTTCTTTTTTTCCTTTTTCAGGCTTGAGCCGTTTGAGCGCGAATTTTCCCGTGAGGATCTGGTGTTTATCGGGGAAGTACAGGTGGTATATCCCGTCGTACTGTGTCGAGGTGCATTTTCCAGTCATGCCGAGACTCACTCCTTCTCCGAGGTAAGCCTTCAAGCCGCATTCGTCGCCGTTGCGCTTCTCGCCGGAAAGGAATCGGCCCTCGCCCTTGAGCGGGGGAGAAGTCTGTGCTTTGCCGAGCAGTCTTCCGCCGATTTCCTCGAACTCGAGAATAACTGGAATTCGAGGCTGCGAATTTTCCGGATTCAGTGTCCCGATGTAAGTCTCGGTGGCGGCGAAGCCGGCATCGACGAGGAACATGAGGTAGAACAAAAGTACCAGCTTATGCGCCGTAGTCGTCATCCACACCTCTCCCGTGACCGCTTCGGATTACGATACGCTAGCACACATGCTGCACCTCGAATTCAGGAACGCCGACGTTGCGCGACACATCAAATGACACAAGGAAAAAATCTGATCGCGGGCTGTGCGAAACATGCCAGCACGTCCGGATCTTGGAGGGGAAGAACGGTTCCTCCTTTTTCCTATGCCAGTTATGGAGCGTCAACGCGGCATTCGACAAGTACCCCCGCATCCCCGTCCTCAACTGCCCGGGTTACAAAGGTGCGCCTGCTGTGAATGCGGACGGAGTCGGACCCTGAGCACGAAACTGCGCGCGTTCCAAGCGCGTTTCGACAAGGGCGCGCGGGTGAGGCGCGCAAGCAGCATCTAGCGGACAATGGTCGGCCGCCCCTTGTGGGGATCTCCGTCGATCAGATCTTCCATATTCGCATAGAGCTTGATCACCTCTTCGTTGATGGCGAGGACTGTTCCATTGTTGAGTTCCACAATGTCGACGCCGAATCTTTTCCAGCGTCCCACTCTCACAATTGCAACGAATTCGGGGTCGGTCTGGTCCATTGAATGTCCTTGCGAGCGGGCAAGCGGGGGGACTTGTCTTCACCCCCCGCGCCGGTGCACGATACATTATAAAGTGCAGGCTCTTGGACCTCCCGCCGGCTTCTCACGCAACGTATGAGCAACCTCAGCACCCTCGTGCATTTCTCAGGCGAACGCCTGCACCCGTCGTTCGCACGGCAGAATCGAATGCTGATCCTGACCGTCGTGGCGAGCGTGGCCCTGCACACTTTGGCGATCGCACTCTTGCCGGGTGCGAGGAACCTTCAGGAGCCTGTCCAGCGCGCGTTGGATGTGATCCTCGCCCGGCCGGCCGTTCCGCCATCAGTGGCAGAGGAGCCACCGCGTCCCAGGCCAGTAGAGCGCGTGCGTGAGCTTCCCAAGCGACCGAAGCCCGCCATCCGCGAAGAGCCGGCACGCAAAACGTTCGCGGCGCCCGAACCAGAACCGAAGCCGCTTCTGACGCTGCCGGAGCCTGGTCCGACAGCTCCAAGCACCTTCAGCGTGCCCCAGTCAGTCGTCGAGCCCGCCGCCCCGGCCGTTGAACGAAAGCCCAGCGCTGCACCGGCCGCACCTGCGCCGCGCGAATCCGTCACGACGATTCCGCCGAATTTCAACGCAGCCTACCTGCGCAACGAAGTACGCTATCCGCTGATTGCACGGCGCAATGGCATCGAGGGGACCGTGAGATTGAAAGTGCTCGTGACGCGTGAGGGACGTGCGGCGCAAGTCCAACTCGAGCAGGGCAGCGGATCCTCGGCGCTCGACAGCGCAGCGTTGGAAGCCGTCAGGAACTGGCAGTTCGTTCCTGCTCGACGAGGGCAGGACGCGGTGGAGTCTTGGGTTCTCGTTCCGGTCGTGTTCAAGCTCGAAAATACCGGCTAGAGCCGCGCTCTCACATCTCCCATGCGATAGAAGCGCTGTGTGGGCGCGGCTTTTAGCGTGGGATTTTCATTGCACGTGTACGCTCGGGAGAAATCCATGAACAGGCGCGAGTCACGTGTCGCATTGGCTTCGCCGCTCAGGTGCGCCGTAAGCCGTTGTGCGGCTCAGATGGTACATGCCGCTGATGGCGTTCAGGTGATGCCAGAGGTTTCGGTTACGGGGACGCTGGAAAAGGAATTGCTCAAGGAAAGACCGGCTGCCGCTGTTCACAGCTCGTGGTCACTGAAGCCGCTCTGGTGCGCGCTTCCGTTTGTACTGCTGCCCTGTGCGCTGCATGCTGCCACGCCGACAATGCACGGCGAGGCGGCACATCCGTCAATGGATGCTGGCGTCGCGCGCGGCGTCCTCAGTCTTGACGTGTATGCGAACGGGAACACTGTCGATGTGCTGACGGGCGAGCGTTCCGCCGCTGCGGCACCCGCGACATTGTGGCATCGCAGGTCGATCGACGGCGGCATCAACTGGTCGCAACCGGCCCGGGTTGATGAGGGACTGCCTACACCGCACGAGCCTCAGCGCAGCAACGACCCGCAAATCGCGGCTGATGGTCGCAACCTCATCGCGGTTTGGGGCAGCGCCGGTCGCGGATTTCGCGGAGCCGGCCCGATGGTCGCTGCGGTTTCTTCCGACGGGGGAAGGACGTGGCGCAGAGGCGCCAATCCAGCGGACGACGATCGCCACGACGGCCATGCGTTCTCGGATCTGACAGCGCGCAATGGACGCTTCCATTTGACATGGCTCGATAGCAGAGGCGGTGCACAAGGCGTGCGCTACGCGCGCAGCGACGATCGCGGCGCGAGCTGGTCGATGAACACCACAGTCAAATCGGGCAGTTGCGAATGCTGCTGGAACACGCTGTTGCCGGCTCGGGGACGTTCGATGTATCTCTTGTTCCGCAACAAAGCGCCGCGCGACATGGGTCTGGCGATGTCGCGGGACGAGGGCGCGAGCTGGAAAACTCAAGGCGCCGTGGGTGTGTTCAACTGGCAGATAGAAGCCTGTCCCCATACGGGCGGCGCGCTGGCGCTGACCGGTCAAGGCCCATTGGAACGGCTGCACGCAGTCGTCTGGACGGGCAAATCCGAAATACGCGGGCTTCACTTCCTCACGTCGGTCGATGCCGGATCGACCTGGATTTCCGGCGTCAGACTGGGCGGAGAGTACGCGCAGCGCGCTGATCTCGCCGCGCGCGGCGACGAGCTCGTCGCTGTCTGGGATGAGTCGGTCGGGCAGCATGCTGCCGTTTTCGTCGCTCGCTCGAGAAATAGCGGAAAAGAATGGTCCAAGCCTCTAAAGCTCTCCTCGGAGAATGCGAACGGCATCTATCCGCGCGTGGTGGCTGCCAGCTCGAATATATTGGTGCTGTGGACTGAAGCGTCTGCCACAGAGTCAAGCAAGCTGAGAATGGTCCTGCTCAAATAAAAGTCTTCATCGGCCTGCACGTGCGTGTGCTGGCCGTGGATGTAGATGAAGCGGCCTCGAATAAGCAAGCGGACAAAAGCGTAACGTCCGACTAGCCGCCAAAGCGCGGTATCCTTCCCTTTTCGCCACACGCACGGGTGCCATGGAACTGGTCGTTCTGCTGTTTCTGTTTATCGTGAACGGACTTTTTTCAATGTCGGAAATGGCCGTCGTATCGTCGCGCAAGGCGCGGCTGCAGCAACTTTATGACGAAGGGCACAAGGGTGCCGGTACTGCGCTCGATCTCGCCAACGACCCCACGCACTTCCTTTCGACCATCCAGGTCGGTATTACGATCATCGGGGTGACGAGCGGCGCATACGGCGAGGCCACCCTGAGTGCGCACGTTGCCGACTGGCTTGCGCAGTGGTCGGTGCTCGCCCCTCATGCCAAAGGCATTGCTGTGGCGATTGTGGTGTCGGCCATAACCATCGGCTCGCTGCTGATCGGCGAGCTCGTGCCGAAGCGCCTCGCGCTGGTAAACCCGGAAGTGGTGGCGAGCCTTGTTGCGCGTCCCATGAAATGGCTGTCGTCACTCGTCTATCCCGTGGTCCGTGTCTTGAGCCTGGCGACGGACGCCATCCTGCGTCTGATCGGGCGGCGCGCCGTCGAAAGTCCGCCGGTGACAGAGGAAGAAATCCGCGTGCTGATGGAACAGGGCGCAGAGGCCGGTGTTTTCGAAGAGCATGAACACGAGCTCGTGTCGCGCGTGTTCCGCATGGATGAGTTGCGAGTGACTTCGGTGATGACGCCGCGCACGGACATCGTTTATCTGGATCTCGAAGAACCCGAGGAGACGCTGCTCCATCGCATTGCTGATGCGCCGCATTCGCGCTTCCCCGTCACGCGCGGGGATCTCGACAACATCGAAGGAATCGTCGAGGTGAAAGCGTTATTGGCCGACCTCGTGCGCGGACACAAGATCGACCTTCAGTCGCGGCTCGTCAAACCGCTCTATATCCCGGAAACCCTCACTGTCACCGACCTGCTTGCTTCATTCAAAAAGCATCGGCATACGATGGCTTTCATCGTCAACGAGTATGGCGAGCTGCAGGGACTGGCCACGCTGAATGACGCAATGCAGGCGCTGGTCGGTGACATCGCAGCCGTCGACGATGGCGGGGATAAGGACATCGTTCGCCGCGATGACGGCTCATGGCTCGTGGACGGTGGCATCTCGGTGGACCGCTTCAAGGAAGCGCTATCCGTCGAAGAGCCGCTGCCGGAAGAGGACACTGGCAGCTATAACACGCTCGGCGGTTTCGCGATGATGCAGCTCGGACGCGTCCCGCAGGTGACCGATCGTTTCGAGTGGGATGGTCTGCGCTTCGAGGTCGTCGATATGGATCGCAATCGCGTGGACAAGCTGCTCGTGACGAGATTGCCGCAGGTTGAGCCGGGCGCTACCGAAAACGCCGGAAGCGGGTCCTCGGCGACTTCGTAATAAACGGAAAACGTTTACCCCGTCCCGATCAAGCATCATCGCCAATGGTGTGCTGGATCGGTATCCAAAGATGCGCATTGGCGCCCCTCGAAGCCGGGCACGGCTGGCTCCCTTTCTGGACGAAATGGCTCGACGAGCACGCGGCACGATCAAGCCGCACTGCCGGCGCTCAAAACTTAATGGAGCGATTACGTGCCACGGACTACTTCCAGAGCATCGAGATGCCGCCCAGGCGGCGGCTTGACTAAGTGGGTCATCGGTCTCGTCGGGGAGGATGTGCTCATGTATGGCTCCGATTACCCGTACGGCGAAAAGTCCCCTCTCCCGAGTCTGTGAAGCTCGCGCGGGCCTGGAAAATGCCGGATGGGCGGCGCAAGGAGATGTAGGACCACGCGTTGCGCCTTTACGCGCACCGGCTTCTGATAGCCCCGAGACGAAGGAACGCGCGGGCGGAACGGCTGTCCTTGTTAAAGGAAGGGCTGAAGACCGCACGAGGAGCAAAACCGTTAGCGGTGTTGGAAATGTCGCAAGGGCTGGGCAATTTACGATTTGTAACAAATTTTCTGAGAATCGCCGTGTGCGCCTCGGCTACTATTCAATCTCGGTCATCCGACCAAGGTCCGTCATGAACACGTTCAAAACAGCGCTGATTTCAATGGCCGCACTCTGTGGGATCGCTTCAGCGGTCGCCGCTGACGCACGCGGCGGGTTTCACCATCGAGGCGGAGTGGGAGTAGGCGTTTTCATAGGCGCTCCGCTATACCCGTACTACTATCCGCGGTACTACTATCCACCGGCCTACTATCCACCGGCGTACTATCCGGGCCCTTACGCGTACTATCCGCCTGCGGTCGCGGCTCCAGCTGCCCCGCCTGTTTACATCGAGCAAGCTCCTCCAACTGCCGGTTCGCCTTCAGCCCCTTCGCAAGCCGCTGGATCATATTGGTATTACTGCCGCGATTCTCAAGCTTATTACCCTTACGTGCAGCAGTGCGCCTCGCCGTGGCAGCAGGTCGCGCCGCAGCCTGGTCCGCCCGGGCCGCAGTCTGCACCCGCGGTGCCGCAGAGCGGACCTTACGATCCGCAGGCCGGCGCACCTTATGGACCGCCGACGTCTGACGATCCGGAGTCAACCCCACGGACTTAGGAACGTGATGAACCCTTACCGTTTTGGCGCGCTTGCAGCCGTTGTAGTTCTCGCGGGCTGCGTTTCAGTCCCCACTGGACCGAGTACTGCAGCTCTGCCGGGCACTGGCAAGGGCTTCGATCAGTTTCGTGCCGATGACGGCGCATGTCGTCAATACGCATATGGCACGGTCGGTGGACAAACGCCTGCAACTGCGCAGCAGGACTCCGCGATTCGCAGCGGTGTTGCCGGCGCCGTCGTTGGAGCGCTTATCGGCGGTGCTGTGAGCGGCGGTCACGGCGCCGCAGTCGGAGCCGGTGTAGGTGCCGCGACTGGTGGGCTCGTCGGCCTGGGTGCCGGTGAAGTCTCCGGCTATGAAGCGCAACGCCATTACGACAACGCATACACCCAGTGCATGTACGCAAAAGGACATCGTGTTGCGGTCAGCGGCCGCTTCGCGCCCTCACCCACTCCAACCTATTATCCGCCTCCACCGGGCACGCGCTACAGCTATAGCTATCCTCCGGCGCCGGGCTATAGCTATCCACCACCTCCACCGCCAGCGGGTTACGCAGCACCACCGGCGCCGCCTGCAGCAGGCTACGCGCCACCCCCACCCCCGCCGGGTTACGCACCACCTCCGCCGCCGCCTCCGGGATCCGCACCTCGCTAGCGAACTGCGGTCAGCAGAGAGTTGAGCTCAACGATTAACTCGCCGGCCTGCACGCAATCAAAGCAAGCGTAAGTACAGCCGCGGTGTTCGAGCGGCTGTTCTGATCGCGTGGATCCGTCCCCGTAATGCATCGGGCACCAGCTGCTGAGATGGCTTGCGCCATTTACGTTATGCTATCGGGGAAAGCCCGTTTCCGAAGACATCCGTGTCATTCCCTCTCTGTAGCGCAGGGCTCGCGCCTGCAGCGCAAGCATTTCGCGCATGTTCCAGCGGCATCGTAGCGCGGCTGAGCGCGACTGCCCCGAACGCTTTGCGAGACCCTGGCAAAAGTGGACATGCTGCACGTGCCGTATAAAGGCGGTAATCTCGCCCTCAATGATCGGGTGGGCGAGCGCATCGACCTGATCTTCTACACGCTGTAGGAGCGCTTATGGGCCATCATGATTTATTCGAAGTGGACGGCGTCCACGTGTCGCGGCTCGAAGACATGCGGCTCATCACGGGCGCGGGCACCTTCGCGTCCGACTGGAGCCTGCCGGGACAGCTGCATGCGTTCTTTCTGCGAGCGGATCGCGCGCATGCAAAGATCCTGTCGATCGACACGGCCGCAGCTCGTCGGCATCCCGGCGTCGCCGGCATCTATACCGGCGAGGATGCGGTGCTCAGCGGCTACGTGCGGTCTGCGACGTTTCTGAATTTCAAGGGCAAGAACGGCATGGACGGACGCATTCCCGAACGTCCGGTGCTTGCGCACGGCCGCGTGCGTTTCGTGGGTGAGCCGGTCGCCCTCGTCGTGGCCGACTCTGCGCTTGCCGCCCAGGATGCAGCCGAATCGATACAGATCGAGTACGAGGATCTGCCTGTCGTGATCGATCCCGAGCGGGCGCTTGAGCCCGGTGCTCCGCTGCTGCATGACAGCGTGCCGGGCAATGTGCCTTTCGAGTACGAAGCAGGCGACAAAGCAGCAGTCGAGGCGGCGTTCGCTAAAGCCGCTCACGTCACGCGACTCAAGATGGAGTCCACGCGCGTAGTGCCGAGTCCCATGGAACCTCGCGCGTGTCTCGTTGGGTACGAGCCCAAAAGCGAGTCGTACACCGTGCACGTGTGCATTCAGGGCATGAACATGATGAAGAAGCAGCTTTCGGCGTACACGAAAGTTGCCGAAGAGAAGTTGCGCGTGATCGCGCGCGACGTAGGCGGGGGCTTCGGGCAGAGAAGCACGGCCTACGCGGAGTATTGTGCGGTCATGATTGCGGCGAAAGAGACGGGCCGGGCGGTCAAATGGGTCTCCTCGCGCACGGAAGGATTTCTGTCCGATACACATGGCCGCGGCAACATCATCGAAGGCGAGCTCGCACTCGACAAGAACGGCCGTTTTCTGGGAATCCGCTTCAACTGGCTCGCCGATATGGGCGGTTACCTCTCCCCAGCGGGGCCGGTGAGCCACATCCGCAATCCGGCGACGTGTCTCACCGGCGTCTATGACATTCCCGCGGCGTACGGCCACTGGCGGCTTGTTGTCACCAACACTGCGCCGATTGCGGCATACCGCGGTGCCGGCCGTCCCGATATTGCATATGCGATCGAACGTCTTGTCAGCAATGCGGCAGCGGAGACCGGCATCGATGCAGCGGAGCTGCGCCGGCGCAATTTCATTCCGCCCGAAGCGTTTCCTTACAAGACGCCGACGGGTTCTACGTACGACAATGCCGACCTACCGGGTGTGCTCCGTAAAGCGCTGGACCTTGCCGACTGGGCGGGTTATCCGAAACGGCGCACGGAAACTGAAAAGCGCGGCAAGCTGCGCGGACGCGGAATTGCGACGGTCATCGAAAACACCGGCGCTGGCATGTTTCCCAAAGACGAAATCGAGCTCGAGGTGGACGCGGAGGGTGGCGTCACCGCGTACTCGGTTTCGCAATCGCAAGGGCAGGGGCACGAGACCACATTCGCAATGATGGTGTCGAAAGCGCTGGAGATACCGGCGGAACGCATACGGGTGAAACAGTGTGCCCCTGAAAAGAATCTCATAGGCAATCACACTGGCGGTTCGCGCACGATGGTTGGCGCGGGAACTGTGTGTCATATCGCCGCAGAGAAGCTGGTGCAGCACGGCAAATCCCTCGCGGCGGAAGAGCTAGGACTCGAGCCTTCGCAAGTGAGCTATGCCGACGGCGCATTCAGCGGCCCGGAACAAGGCATGAAGCTCACGTTGGCCGAGCTCGCGCGACGCCGCCCATTCAGCGTTAAAGGCGAGGGTACATTCGGCACGACGTACCCGAACGGGTGCCATATCGCAGAAGTCGAAATCGATCCCGATACCGGCGTCACCGACATCGCATCGTATATGACGGTCGATGATTGCGGTGTCGTGGTCAATCACGCGATTGTCGAAGGCCAGATGCATGGCGCCGTCGCGCAAGGTGCGGGACAGGTGTTCGGTGAGCACGCGGTATACGACAGAGAAACAGGGCAACTGCTGACGGCGACTTTTGCCGACTATTACATGCCGCGAGCGGGTTTGTTACCCGACATCAGGATGGCCGAGCACGTGACCGCCTCGCGAGTGAATCCGCTCGGCATCAAAGGTATGGGGGAGTCCGGCTGCACGGCTTCGCTCGGCGCACTGGTGAACGCCGTGCTGGACGCGGTGCGCCCGCTCGGCATACATCATCTGGACATGCCGCTCACCTCAGCTAAGCTGTGGGGCGCGATCTCGGCTGCGAAGCAATAGAGAAAAGGAGTAGCGAGTGTACTCATTCAATTACGTGAAGGCGAAGTCGCTCCAGGAAGTCAGCGATTTTCTGAAGTCCAATCCGGACGCGCGTCCCCTTGCCGGGGGTATGACGCTGATCCCCACGATGAAGGCGCGGCTCGCGCAGCCTTCGCATCTCGTGGATATCGGCGGACTCAAGGAGCTGCAGGGGATCGAGACAAAAGACGGAGCGCTCGTGATCGGCGCCGGTACACGTCATGGCGACGTCGCACGCTCCGCACGCGTGCGGGAAGCCATCCCTGCGCTCGCGGCGCTCGCCGAGCGCATCGGTGACCCGCAGGTCCGCAATCTCGGAACCATGGGCGGCTCGGTCGCGAATAACGATCCTGCCGCGGATTACCCAGCAGCCGTGCTGGGCCTCGGCGCAACGGTCATCACGAACCGGCGACAGATTGCAGCGGACGATTTCTTCCAGGGCTTGTTCACTACGGCGTTGGAGTCCGGGGAGATCATCGTGCGTTTGAGCTTCCCCGTGCCGAAGCGCGCTGCTTATGAGAAGTTTGCGCACCCCGCATCCGGTTATGCCATGACAGGGGTTTTCGTGGCGGATACGGGCAAGGGCATTCGAGTCGCAGTGACGGGTGCGGGCCCCGGTGTTTTCCGCTGGAACGAAGCCGAAGCGGCGCTTGGCAAAAAGCTCGCAGTCGAGTCGGTTGCGAATCTGAGCGTAGCCGCCGATGGCATGAATGAAGACCTACACGGCTCGCGCGAATACCGCGCGAATCTGGTCAGCGTGCTCACGAAGCGCGCAGTCGCACAGCTTGCAGGGAGATAGCAGTGGCCAAAGTCGAAATGGTAGTGAACGGCACCAAGCATGGAGACGACGTCGAGGATCGAACGCTGCTCGCCAATTTTCTGCGAGATGCGCTCGGGCTTACCGGCACGCACATCGGATGCGATACGAGCCAGTGTGGCTGCTGCACGGTGCACATGAACGGCCGCGCAGTGAAGTCGTGCACGGTGCTCGCCGTGCAGGCCAACGGCGCGGACATCGTCACGATCGAGGGGCTTGCCAAGAACGGCGAGCTCCATCCGGTGCAGCGCGCCTTCACCGAATGTCACGGCCTTCAGTGCGGCTTCTGTACGCCCGGCATGATCATGGCAACCGCGGGGTTCCTCAAGGACAATCCGAATCCAACCGAGCAGGAGATACACCGCGGGCTCGAAGGCAATCTCTGCCGCTGCACGGGCTACATCAATATCGTCAAAGCGGTGAAGCGCAGCGCCGAGCTTCTGAAGTAGCTCAGCCGAAGTCTCGCGCGCTCGTCATCATGCGCAGCGCGGCACGCAGGCGTTTGCGGCCGCGCAGAAAGTGCGCTCCGGCGGCAGCGCATGCAATGCCTCCCGCCGCGAGGGCTACCTGCACGCTCGTAGCCTCGGCGAGTGCGCCTATCGTGATAGCGCCGAGCGGCGCCACGCCGAGAAAGGACATTGTGTAGAAGCTCATGACGCGGCCTCGCATCGCGTCCTGCACGACCGTCTGCACCATCGTGTTCACCCCTGCGCCAGTCACGATGATGCCGAAACCGACTACCGCCATCATTGCGGCGGACAGGTAGATCCAAGGCGAGACTGCGAACATCACGAGCGCCACGCCGCCGGCGACGGCCGATAGCCCGATGAGCGTGTCGAGCCCTCGCACTGAAGGACGCCACGCGAGATACACAGTTCCCACGACGGCGCCCACGCCCGCGGCGCTGAGCATGTAACCCATCGTGTGGGCTCCGCCTTTCAGAACGCGGTCCGCGAATACCGGCATCATCACGGTGTAGGGCGTCGCCATGAAGCTCACACAGGCGAGCAGCGCAAGCAGTCTGCGGATTGGGATAGTCGTCCATACGTAGTGCGCGCCGGCCTTGAGCCCGTTCCAGACATTGCCGTGCTCATGCAGCGGAGGCCGCTCAGCGATGCGCATCATCCAGAGTGCGCATAGTACGGCCAGGTAGGAGAGCGCATTGAACGCGAAGCACGCGCCTTCGGAGAGGACGGCGATCATCACGCCCGCAATCGAAGGACCGATGAGGCGGCCGCTGTTGTTCGTGAGCGAATTGAGTGCGATTGCGTTGGGCAGGTCCTTGCGGTCGCTCACAATGTCCACCACAAACGATTGGCGCAGGGGCGTATCGATCGCGTTGATCACGCCCAGCAGCCCCGCCATGACGAGCACGTGCCAGACTGCGACATGACCACGCAATGTGAGATAGGCGAGCAGATCCGCCTGCACCATTGCGAGCGCTTGCGTGAGCATGAGGAGTCTTCGGCGATCGACACGATCTGCCCACACGCCCCCGAGCGGGCCGAGGAAGAGTACGGGTATCTGCGACATGAAACCGGAAAGCCCTAGCAGGAATTCGGAACCTGACAGCCGGTAGACGAGCCAGTGCATCGCCACACGCTGCATCCATGTTCCCAGGACTGAAAGTCCCTGGCCGAAGAAGTAGAGGCGATAGTTGCGATAGCGTAGCGCTGCAGGAAGGGCCATTACGGCGCGGCGCGGATGTGCAGTTTGCTGTTGCTCGGTACGCGCCTGGGCTCGCGCGGCTGCTTGCTGCCGCAGCGCGGACAGAAGAGGCCTTTCTTCGTCAGCGGGTGACCGCACTCATGACACCGCCTGAGCCAGGTCGCCACGCTAATGCCGACTGCTTAGCGCGGCGCGATCACGGAATGATCGGCAGAAGCACATACGGTTGCTGCGACGCATTCGAATGCAACGTGACTTTGCCGCCGAAAATCTCCTGTGGCCGATCCGTTGGATCGTCGTGCACGAAAGGGCCGCATCCGCGCATGACGTTCTTCATGTTGGATAACGTCGCCCCCGGACCGTCGTACTCGTAATCCTTGCCGCGTATTGTGAGCGCCAGGCGATGGCCCGCCGGCACGACGATGCACGTCGGCCAGATCTCGACATCGAGCTCGACCGGCTGGCCTGGGGTGAGCGGCTGCAGTTCGTCGTGCGTGTGGTAAGGCCGATGTGGCACGCTCAGACGCGGGTCGAGCTTGCGATGCGATGCGCGCAACCATCCCTGGCCTACTGGCGTGTGCGGATCGAGTGCACCCTGGAAGACGAGCTCGCGGCCATCGGGAGCAAACACCCGCAACACCGCGAATACGTCGGCATCGGTCGTGGCCGAAGACAGGAAGAGCTTCAACGCAGACGGTCCGGTGATCTCAGTGTCGTGCTTGAGCTGCGGTGTGTAGAACGTGAGCCCGTTGCCGGTCGCATCGTATTCGACCTTGTCCGATGCGCCCCGCGGCTTGGTGGTCAGCGTGCGCTCGGACAGGTCGAGGTAATAGCGCGTCCACGCGGTGCGTTTGAGAGGCCATTCGTTTTCATGGCGCTCGACAAATTTGTCGACGTGACGAATCTGCAGCTGCACCGGTGGCTGCTTGTCCCAGCCGTTGTCGATGCCTTTAAGGAAATAATCGAAAAAGCGTTTTTGAAGCTTCACGCCGTAATCGGTATAGAAGGGCGCCCAATGGGAACCGCCGTGCGCTTCGAGCCATTTCTGTTTCGAAGAGGCGCGCGAATAAGCTTCGAAGTTGCCGCGTGTGTGAAGGCCCTGGCCTCCCCAGTTGGCCGCTGACAGCAAGGGTACGTCCACTTTGCTCAAGTCCGCGGTGCGCTCACGGTAATACGCATCGATCAAAGGACGGCTGATGACGTTGCTCCACATGTCGGCGCGATTTTTCTTCAACTGTTCATCGGACAGCGTTTCGTCGCCGCATACGAATTGGCCCGTGACGCGGCTTTTCGGCCCGCGCTCGCCACGCCCATGCTGAACGGTGACGACCTGCATCTCCTGCCAGTTTTTCCGAAACGTACAGGCGATGCCGCCGTGCCGCGAGCCGTCGCGGTAGTAGTCCGCCCACCCTTCCCAGACGCAAATTGCCGCGAGATGCGGCGGCTGCAGCGCGGCTGCGCGCCACTGACTGCTCGCGTAATACGAGATGCCGTTCAGGCCGACCTTGCCGCTGCACCAGGCCTGTGCAGCCACCCATTCGATACAGTCATGAAAGTCGCGGTTCTCGCGAGCGCCGTTGTGATCGAGATAACCCGGAGAGCGGCCGGCACCGCGCGAATCGACGCGCACACATACATAACTGTCCGGCACCCACTTCTCGGGATCGACCACCTCCCAGTTTTGATACGTGTTCGTCGTGCCGGCCACGGCGTCCGGAAACTCGCGCTCCATGATTTCCCAAGCAGTCTTGTAGCCGTCCTGGAACGCAAGCCCTTTACCGTATGGCCCGTAACTGACGAGCGCGGGGTAGCGGCCGTCAGCAACAGGGCGATAGACGTCTGCAAGCAGCGTAAGGCCGTCGTCCATGACGATGGGCACGTCCCAGTCGATTTTCATTCCATCGCGGATTTCGCTTTTTGATTCGTTCATGTGAACACCTCGTAAGCGGTAACGGTCAGCGGCCGGTAAGAGAAATAGTCGGACGGTCAGTCGATTAAATCAGCACTAGCGGCCCGTGTGGGCACGACGTGTGAGTTTAACGATCGACGCCTGACCGCTGACCTCTGACGATTCGCGTTTTCAGGCGCGAACAAGCTTCTCTTCGAACCAGTCCCACATCGTCGCCACGACGAGCGTGAGGTAATCGCGCTGGCAGTGCTGCGCGCCGCCTTCTTCGGCGGTGAACACGCGCAAGGTCTTGTCCTTCGATCCGGATGCCTTGTAAAGTGCCTCGGCGTCAGCAAGCGGCACCTGCTCATCTTCAGCTCCGTGAACGATCAGGAATGGGCAGCGCATTTTCTGCACCACCCCATCGAGCCGGAACGGTTCGAGCTTCTTGAGTGCATCTTCGAGCGTGTCGACTCCAAGTATCCACATGATGTGATGTCCCGGCACCGAGAGCGACATCTTGAACTTGGCGTCGATGCGCTTCTTCCACGTTGCATAGTAATCCCAGATTGCGCCCCACGCGACGCACGCCGCAAACCGCGGTTCCATCGATGCGCAGCGCGGTGCGTAATAACCGCCGAGGCTGATCGCGACCACACCGATTTTTTTCGCGTCCACGTCCTCGCGCTTTTCCAGGAAATCGATGCAGGCGCTTCCGGCTGCTTCGTAATCATGCCTGAGATAATTGCCGCGAAAACGAATCGCTTCGCCAGTGCCTGGTCCGTCCATCACGAGCACCGAAATCCCGCGCTTGATCAGATCGGGGACGCCGCGCATGAACTGGATCTCTTTGGTGACGTCGAGTCCGTCGAAAAAAACGACGCACGGCGCCCGTTTGGATCGCGCGTTCTGAGCATGGACAAAGTAGCCCGGAAGACTGCCTTTTTCGAAAGGCACTTCGACGATTTCAATTTTGACGTCCGTGAGCTTGGCATGATGGTGAAAGCACTGCACGGCCGTGCGATACGCCGCAAGCGCCTTGTCATCCTTCGGCGTTCGAAAGCGCTCGGCCATCTGGTAGTAGTTGCACGCGCGCAGATAGGCGTGCGCGGCAGAAAAGCGATGGCCTCCGCCTTCGAATTTTTCCGCGTGTGCACGGACGCCGTCGGCCACCTTCACGCAAGCGTCGAACCACGCGTCATCGTCTTCTGGAGCCTTGTCTTTGAGGAGCTGCCCGATCTTGTGCAACTCGCCGATATCGGAACCCCCATAAGGCGCCGAGCCGAGCATGTTGATGAAAGCAGCCGACCAGCGATAGTTGCCTGGGAAATACATGAAGTACGAGTTGTCTTTGGGCATTGTTTGTCCTTGAGATGCGTGATTCGTGATTCGTGAAGCGTGGATCGTGACCGCTGGTTCGTCTCAGTTGCCGTCACACAGTATTGCCTGTGACTCAGGCTCACTTAAGTCGGATCACGGATCACGCAGTTATTGCTTCGGTATTCCCGCCTTCTGCGCCACCTGAGCCCACTTTTCAGTCTCGGCTTTGATGAAAACCGTATAGTCCTCGGGGTTGAGCCCGCCGATTTCATGACCCTGACTGCTGTACAGCTCACGCGCCTCCGGTGTTCTCAAAGCTTTCGCTACGATTTCATGCACGCGTGTTATGACGCTCTTCGGAGTGCCGGCAGGTGCCAGCAATCCATTCCAGTTGTAGCTTACGAATCCCTTCAGGCCCTGCTCCGCGATCGTCGGTACCTCGGGCATCAGCGGTGTTCGCTCGAGTGACGTAACCCCGAGGCAGCGCACCTTGCCCTGTTTCACGAGCGGCGCGGCGATGGCGAACTGATTGATCGCGATCTCGATGTTGCCCGCCATGAGGTCGACCGTATATTGGGCGGCGCCCTTATAGGGTACGTGATTGAGCTTCACGCCCGCTTCAGTAGCGAAAAGCTCGGTTGCGAGATGACCGACCGTTCCAACGCCGGGCGTTCCATAGTTGATGCGTCCGGGCCGCGCTTTCGCAAAGGGAATGAAATCCTTTACGCCTTTGACGGGCAGGCTGGGGTGCGCGCAAAGACAGCTGGCGCTCTTCGCGATCAGGACGATCGGTGTCAGATCGCGCAGCGTGTCGTACGGCATTTGCGCTCGTACTGCTGGCGCGATCGTCAGCGGCCCGGGATTGCCCGCGAGCAGGATGTAACCGTCGGGCGGGCTCTTCACCACGATTTCGGTTCCGGGAACACCGCCCGCACCGGGACGATTGTCTGCAATCACAGTCTGACCGAGCGCCACGGTGAGCTGTTGCGCGGCCCAGCGAGCCTGATTGTCGGTTGGACCTGCAGGTGCGAACGGAATGATGATCCGAACGGGCTTGGACGCATATGACTGCGCAATCGCCGAGGCCGACACGGCAATGCTGCACGCCGCTACCGCGAGTGCGGCAGTCTTCATGTTTCCCCTCCGGGATCGTGCGATGTGTTTCGAATGCTCCCGATGATTCTAGACGCGCAAACCCATCTGGTAAACTCATTCGGCCCGCCGCAACTACCAGACTAAAACCAAGGACTGTCATGCCTGCCGCATCCCGTAAAAGCGCTAAGAAAAAATACCGCGACATCCTGTTCGAAGTGAAGGATCAGGTTGCCTGGGTCACGATCAACCGGCCGCGAGTGCTGAATGCATTTCGCGAGCAATCGCTGGACGAAATGATCGATGCACTCAAATCAACACGCGAAGATCCCTCGATCGTGTGCGTAGTGATCACCGGCGCCGGCGACAAGGCCTTTTCGGCAGGCGGCGATTTCTATGCGATGAAGCGCCTGAATTTCACAAATGCGTACATGTGGAACGACCGCATGCTTGGCCTTGCCATGACGATACGCGGTCTTCCGATACCCGTGATCGCGATGGTAAACGGCTGGTGCATGGGCGGCGGTCACGAGCTTGCGCTGTGGTGCGATCTCGTCATCGCATCTGACAATGCAGTGCTTGGGCAGACGGGTGCAAAGGTCGGTGCGTGTCCGACCGTCGGTGCGACCCAGTATCTTCCGCGCATCATCGGCGAGCGGCTGGCGCGCGAAATGATTTTCTGCGCCCGTCGGTTTCCGGCTCAGGAAGCTGTGGAAATCGGCCTGATCAACAAATGCGTGCCGCAGAAAGACCTGCGCAAAGAAACACTGAAGTGGTGCGAGACGATGAAAGGTCACAGTGCGCTCACGATACGCATGACCAAGCGCTCGCTCAATTTCGAATCGGACAATCTGTATTCTTCCTGGCAGCACGGGATGGAGCTGCTCGCACACGTGTGGGGCTCGGATGAGGCGAAGGAAGGCATGGACGCGTTCCTGGCAGGGCGAGCGCCCGACTTTCAGAAGTTCCGCATGCGCGATAAAAAAGAGCTCGAGCGCTACGTGCAAGGCTATGAGCGCGACGAGAACTCGCCGCCGGCGATGCGCGGCAACGGCGCATCGAA
>JAQGNH010000286.1 GCA_028291945.1 Betaproteobacteria bacterium | reverse complement strand
TCGAGTTCACTTTTGTAGGCGCACCGGCCGCCATGCCTCACATACGCTCCGGCCGCCTCAAAGTACTGGCAGTCTCGAGTGCGACACGTTCCGCAGCACTGCCGGACGTTCCTACCGTCGCGGAGCTGGGCTATCCCGGATACGAAGTGGGCACGTGGTATGGCGTCCTCGCTCCTGCACGAACGCCTGCTGCCAATGTCAGCAAGCTGAGCGCGGAACTCGCGAAGGCCGTCGCACAGCCTGATGTACGCGAAAAACTTCTGACGCTCGGCATAGAGCCCGTCGGCAGCACACCCGAACAATTCACCGAGCATGTGCGAAAAGAAATCGCCCGATGGACGCCGATCATCGAAAAGTCCGGCGTCAAGACCGACTGACGTGCAGATGGAGAAATTCGGCTCGATGACACGCGTCCTGAACACAGTCGTTGCGTTTGTCCTCACGGCGCTGAGTATCGGGGTGCAGGCGCAGAACTACCCGAGCAGACCCGTGCGCATGGTGATCCACATCGGTCCCGGCAGCAGCATGGACATCGTAGGCCGGGTGCTCGCACAAAAACTCGACGAAACGTGGGGACAGCCGGTGATAGTCGACAATCGCGCCGGAGCAGGCGGAACGATCGGGATGGACACTGTGGCGAAAGCTGCGCCCGATGGCTACACGATCTTGTTCGGTTCGAGCAGCGTGAGCATCGCGGCACCGTATCACAAGAAACTGCCGTTCGACGCGTTGCGCGATCTCGCTCTGATCACGCAGCTCTCTTCTCGCCATAACGCGCTCGTCGTGAGTCCGAACTCGCCGGTGACTTCGGTAAAGGACCTGATTGCTCTGGCCAAGTCCAAACCCGGACAGCTCAGCTACGGCTCGGGCGGCGGCAGCGAGGCGGGCTTGCCAGGTTTCGAAGTGAACGTCTGGTACGGCTTGTTTGTGCCACGGGGTACTCCCGCGAAAATCGTCGACAAGATCGCGGCGGATGTGAATCAACTGCTCAAAACGCCTGAGATGCGCAAGCGCTTCACCGCGCTCGGCGCGGAAGGCACGACGCCGGCGCAGTTCCAGGCATACTTTCGGAGCGACATGGACAAGTGGCGCAAGGTCGTCAAAGCTTCGGGGGTCAGCGGGGATTGAAAGGTATGAGCCGTGCCGCGCAGCGGTGAAACATAAACGAGGGACGTAGACTGAAGGCTGTCCGGGGATGTGCGACGTTGCTGCATCCTGCCTGCGGCACGCAGGTTGCACCCTGCGATTTCGCGAACAGCGGCCGAACACGTTGATAAGGAGCGATTATGGCGGGACGATATGCAGGCGGACAGAGAACGTCCGCTCGCGCCCAGCAGCAGCGCATCGCGCAGCGACTCGGCTGGTTTAGTGTCGGTATGGGCCTGGCGCAGTTGATCGCGCCCCGTACGGTGTGCCGGCTCGTCGGCATGCCCGCAGTACCTACGTTCATGCGCATCTGCGGCTTGCGCGAGCTCGCGTGCGGAATAGGCATTCTGACGCAGCCAGATCGCACGCCATGGTTACAGGCGCGCATAGCGGGAGATGCAATGGACTTCGTCGCGCTCGCAGCTTCTGCTGCGGCAAGTGGCGCCAACGGCCGCCGTGTGGCACTCGCAATGGCCGCAGTGGGTGGTGTGTCCGCACTTGACGCGTACTGCAGCCGCTCATTGGCTGAGGCTGAAGCAAGAGTTCCGCGTCACGACACCGACACCATAGCCGTCAACCGTCCTGTGGAGGAGCTTTATCGCTACTGGCGCGAGTTTCAGAATCTCCCGCGCATCATGCCCCACATCGAATCGGTGCAGCCCCTCGGCGACGACGTTTTCCACTGGGTTGCGCTGGGGCCTGCAGGAACGCGCCTCGAGTGGGACTCCGAGGTGATCGATGACAAGCCTAACGAGCGTCTCGCATGGCGCTCTCTTGAAGGCTCGGATGTCTTCAATGCGGGGTCGGTGCGCTTCGATCCCGCACCTGCCGGGCAAGGGACCTATGTGACGGTCGAGCTGTTGTACGAGCCCCCCGCGGGCCGCATTACCGATACAGTAGCCAAGCTCTTCGGGCGAGACGCTGGCCAGCAGGTGCGTGCCGACCTGCATGCCTTCAAGATGCTCATGGAGACGGGCGAAATTGTCACCACTGAAGGACAATCATCTGGAAGCCCGGGAGCCCTGCGCAGCGCTCAGACCCTTCGCACGCCGAAATAGGACGCACGCGGGCAAGCCATGCGCGTATGACGCGTGGATCTGCATGCGGAGCATAACGTCGCGCCAAAAAACGATCATCCACCCGATCCCATCTTCAGCCTCAAGAGCCTCCTGAAGCGCTGACGCGAACGCTCGCTGCGGACCGCGTCAAATTACGCCGAGCGGGCAAGAAACCTCCACCCAATCCGCGACTTATAGCGTAGAGTTCCGCCGAAATCCGCAGGCGGGCAGGCGCACGAGCGGGCCCTCATTGGCTTCGCTTACCAACGATGGCGTGCGCAAGGGGAGGCGGTCAGTTGAATTTCAGTTGGAGCAAACCCGGCACACATACCCCGAGGCCGTCACCCGCGCTAGCCGTCTTTCTCGGTGGAGTCGTGTTGTCGCTGCTGTGTTGGCGCATCGCCGAGGATCGAGTGCAGCTCGATGCCGTTTCCAAAGCGGACGCTGCGATTTTCGACGCGACCGACGCTATCCAAGACCGGCTACGCAGCGCCTACGACGTCCTTTATGGTGTGCAGGGTCTTTTCCGCGCGACGGGGAAGGTCAGCCGTGAAGAGTTCGAACGCTTCCTTACAAGTCTGAATCTCGGCGAGCGTCATCCGACGATCCGCACGATCAACTTCAGTTATCGCGTCGCATCGGCAGAGAAAGAGGAATTCGTTGCGCGCATGCGCTCGGACCGCAGCATTGTCTCCACGGACTATCCCGAGTTCACGATCAAACCTGAAGGCGAGCGGCCGGATTATCTGCCGATCGTCTATATCTGGCCCTTGGCCGGCAGCCAAAACGCGTACGGCCTCGATATCTTGTCCGAAGAACGGCGCGAATCCGCCGAACGTGCACGCGACAAAAACGAGCCGGTGCTTTCCGCCAGGCTGACACTCGCGACCGATCCGACGCGGCAGGCTGCGTTCAGCATACGGCTGCCGATCTATCGTCGTGACGCGCCCATCGGTACCGTTGAAGAACGGCGCAATGCGCTGAGCGGCATGTTGAGCGCGACATTTCTCGCTACGACGCTCGTGGGCGACGTCCTGTCTCACGCCGCGTTTGGCCCGATGGCTATCCGTCTTTACGATCTCGTCGAGATCGACGGCGCGAAGCGTCTCGGCGCGTCGGACACCGAGTATCTGTTGTACGAGAAGGCACCTGTTCGTCCGGTTCAGGCTACGGACCGGCATTACTTCAGCCGCGATATCCCGATCGACATCGGCGGGCGGCGGTGGCAGCTTCGGTTCGAAGGCCTCACGCACGACTATATGACGAGGACGGATCGCTTGCTCCCGTGGATCCTCCTGGTAGGTGGTTTGGTGGTTTCCGCGTTGTTTGCAGGCTTGATCCGTTCACTTGCGTCGGCGCGCGAGCGTGCGCACAGCCTGGCGGCCCGAATCACTCAGGATCTGCGTGACAGCGAAGCCAAACTGGCCGAAGCGCAGCGCCTCACGCAAGCAATGATCGAAGCACTGCCGAACCCCATTTTCTTCAAAGGCACGGATGGCAAGTACGCCGGCGTAAACAAGGCATGGGAACAATTTTTCGGCATTGCTCGCGGCGCTTTCATCGGGAAAACAGTCTACGACCTCTACCATACCGATCAAGCGCTCGCCGAGCGCATGGATGGGTTGGACCAGGCGTTGTGGCAGCGTCCTGGCAGCCAGAGCTACGAAGCTGCCATTCCAGTCGTCGCGGGTATGCAGCGCGATGTCGTGTACTACAAAGCGACTTACGCGGGCGCGCAGGGTGATGTCGCTGGCCTCATCGGCACGATTATCGATATTACCGAGCGCAAGCAGGCGGAGCGGCGCCAAGCCATGGAGCATGCGGTTACGCGCGTACTCGCCGAAGCACAAACTCTCGCCGATGCGGTGCCCAGAATCATACAGACCATATGCGAGACCATGGGCTGGCACTATGGCGATCGTTACGAATACGACAGCGAGTTTGAGGTGCTGCGGCGGCGTGAGATGTGGTGCATAGATACGCCGGAGATCACCGCGTTTGCCGAGTCGGCTGCGCACCGGACCATCAAGCCCGATGCCACGGGTACCGGTCTGATCCGGCGCACCTATGCGGCGAACAAGGCGGTCTGGATAGAGGATATTGCGAGGGATCCGGGACTGAAGCGTAAGGAGCTCGTGGCGCGGGCGGGACTGCACGGCGCATTCGCATTCCCGCTCATCGCAGCCAATCAGGTGCTCGGCGTCATGGAATTCTTCCACCGCGATGTCCGTGAGCCTGACGCGATGCTGATCCAGATCGCGGAGTCGATCGGCAGCCAGATCGGGCAGTTCATCGTACGCATGCAGGCAGAAGAAGCGGTCAAGTACGTGGCGATGCACGACACGGTGACGCATCTGCCGAACCGCGTCATGTTCAATCAGAGGCTGGAGCAGGCCATCGCCCGTGCACAGCGGCACGAGCGACAGCTCGCGCTGATGTTCATCGACCTCGACCGCTTCAAGATCATCAACGACACACTGGGGCACGAAGTCGGCGATCTGCTGCTGCGCGATGTCGCTCAGCGCTTGAAAGACAATCTGCGCGCGGCTGACATGGTCGCCCGTCTCGGCGGCGACGAGTTCGTCGTGCTGCTGGAAGACGTCGAAGACGCGGCGGCGGTCGGCAGCGTCGCGGAGAAGCTGATCGCTGCGCTGAGCTCGAACTTCATCATCGTGGGTCGCGAAGTGCACGTCACTGCGAGCATAGGCCTCAGCACCTATCCAGTGGATGCGCAGGATACGCGATCGCTCATGAAGTATGCGGATATCGCGATGTATCGCGCGAAAGAACAGGGACGCAACACATTCCAGTTCTATTCCGATCAGATCAACATGCATTCCGTCGAGCGGCTGACGCTCGAGTCTCAGCTGCGTGGCGCGCTCGAGCGCGACGAGCTCGTGCTGCACTACCAGCCGGTGATCGACGCAAAGAGCGGAGACATCATTGGAATGGAAGCGCTCGTGCGGTGGCAGCACCGCGATGGCGATCTGCTCCAGCCTGCGAAATTCATCGGCATCGCCGAAGAGACGGGTCTCATCGTGCCCATCGGCGAATGGGTCTTGCACACCGCGTGCATGCAGCAGCGCAAATGGCTTGCCTTGGGTCTGCCGCCCATTCGCGTCGCCGTCAACTTGTCGCCGCGGCAATTCGTGCACCGCCATTTCATCGAGGCGATCATGAACGCGCTGGAGAAGACGCAGTTCGATCCCAAATGGCTCGAGCTCGAGCTGACCGAAACAACCGTGATGCACAATGCGCAGCGCGCTGTCGCGCTGCTGGGCGAGCTCAAGGAGATGGGGATACGGATCGCAATCGATGACTTCGGCACGGGTTACTCGTCGCTCGCGTACCTCAAGCGCTTCCCGATCAATAGCCTGAAGATCGACCGTTCATTCGTCGGCGATGTTCCGCACGACCCGGGTAATACCGCCATCACGCAAGCCATCATTGCGATGGCCCACAGCCTCGGTCTTAAAGTCACTGCCGAAGGCGTGGAAACGGCGGAGCAGGTGGCTTTCCTGCGAGAGCATGGCTGCGAGGAAATGCAGGGGTACTATTTCAGCCGTGCGCTGCCCGTCGCCGAAGCCACCGCAATCCTGAAAAAGTCCGCCGAAGCCAGCCTCACCTCAAAAATCTTCCGCTGGAAACAAGCCGCCGCTTAGCGGCTGCTAAACCGAAGGAAGGAGGTTACGGAGGGAAACTTCGGTTCCCTCCCTCCGGGAGGAGGCAGTGAACGAACAGAGGGAACCCAAGGTTCCCTCCGTTACCTCCCTCCTTGAATGTTCGTCCGTGGCACCGACGCTATTGATCGGGTCGGGCTCCAGAGAACTTCACCACCTTCGCCCACTTCGCTATATCTTCGTTCAGATATTTGTCGAACTCGGCGGGCGTCATACTCATGGGGATCGCGCCTTGCTCCTGCCATGTCTTCCTGACATCCGGCCGGCTGACGATTTTGGTGATCTCGGCATTCAGACGGTCGATCGCTGTCTTGGGCGTCGCGCTCGGGGCCATGATGCCAAGCCAGATGGTCGCTTCATAACCGGGAACACCTGATTCGGATACGGTCGGAATGTCAGCCATCACGTTGGAGCGCTTTTGGCCGGTGCTCGCGAGCGCGCGCACTCGACCTGCCTTGGCCATCGGAGCCATGGTCGTAATCGCGTCCATCATCATTTCGACTTGCCCGCTGACGACGCTCGTGCGCGCTTCCGAGCTACCTTTGTGAGGCACGTGAATGACGTCGACGCCTGCCATCGCCTTGAAAAGTTCGCCCGCCATGTGATATGGCGTACCCGTGCCCGACGATGCGTAATTCAGGCCGCGAGGCTTTGACTTGGCAAGCTGAATGAACTCCTTGACCGACTTCGCAGGCACGGACGGGTGCACCACCATCAGCAGATCCGAGTAGTTCACCGGTGCAATCGCAACGAAATCCTTCATGAGCGTAAACGGTTTTTTTGGCACGAGCGACTCGTTCACGGTATGCGTGTTCGACATCATGAGCAACGTGTAGCCATCCGGCGGTGCTTTTGCGACGATATCGGTGCCGATGATGGCCCCTGCACCCGGGCGATTGTCGATGATGAAAGGCTGGCCCATCGCTTCCTGCAGCCGCTGAGCCAGGGAGCGCGCGTAAATATCAGCCGGTCCGCCTGCAGCAAAGGGCACGACGATCCTTACTGTTTTTGCGGGGTAGGTCTGGGCGGGAGTGGACGGCGCCTGCAGGACTGCGACTGCACAGATAACGCTCGCGACCACGCGACGAGCGACTGCGGGGAGCCCGTGTTTCATGCGTCCTCCAGAGATGATGGCTTCGGGTTAAGGCACGCACGCGTCAAGACCGCGCATTCACGCAACGTACGTGGCGGGCCTGCAACAACTGCAAGCCCTTGCAGGACGGGCCCTAGCGGGCGCCGGTGCGCGGAGGACGCGCGCTGCGGCGCGTTTGTGCTTCGCGCGCGAGTCGCGTCAGCTGCTCGTCGATCGATTCGGGACGCGTGGAGGGGCTCAGGGCGTCGGCAACGATTTGTCCGTATCCGGTATTGCCGGATTTAATCTCGAAAAACTCGCGCAAAACGCCATGCAAATAATTTTCGAGCTGTGCCCGGCCACGCATTGCTTCTGCGACGACGTCGCGGACAGGGTCGTGTTTCTTTTCGGAGCCGGCATCGGGCTTAGCCGGCAAGCGCCCGTAGGCACTCCATGGGGACTCGCTCATGGCAATCTCTCTTAACTGGCTGCACAACGCGGTTTGACATTCCCCGGACCGGGGAATTCGGGCCGCATATTATGCATATGCGCTACGGCGAGTCAAGCAGCGCGGCTGTTCCCGTAGCGTGGCGCCCTGCTACTACTCGTTCGTGACGCCGATCGCCTTGATTAGCTTGGCAAATTTCTCAAGGTCGACCCGCATCCGCGCCGCGAGTTGCTCGGGTGTTCCCACCCACGGTTCGAGCCCTTGGCCCACCATTATTTTGGCGACCTCGGGTTCCACCAGGGCTTTGTTGATTGCGCTATTGATGCGATCGACGACCTCACGCCTGAGCCCCGCCGGTGCGAATAAAGATATCCACGGATTCATTTCGTAACCGGGTAGCCCCGATTCACCGATGGTCGGGAGGTTTGGCGCGCTCGACACGCGTTTCGCCGTCGTCACACCGAGCGCACGCACGCGGCCGCCATTGATGTGCGGAAGCGCGTTGGGCAACGTCGCGATCGATGCTTGAGTCTCGCCGGCCAGAAGGGACGTAAAGGCTGGTGGGCCGCCACGGAACGGCACGTGTACGAGATTGATATTTGCGCTCGTCGTAAACAACGCCATCGCGAGATGAGGCGAACTGCCGTTGCCCGACGAAGCATAGTTGATCTGACCCGGCTGTTTTTTCGCGAGCGCGATGAACTCGCGCACTGACTTCACCGGCAATGACGGATGCGTAACCAGAACGGCGGGTTGCGCCGAGAGGAAAGCGATCGGCGTGAAATCCTCGAGCGTCTTATAAGGCAAGGTCTTGTACGTCGTAGCGTTAGCGACGTGCGTCGCTGAATGCACCATCAACGTATAGCCATCTGCCGGCGATTTCGCCACGAGGTCGGCACCTATGGTCCCGGCCGCACCGGCCCGATTGTCCACGACGAAGGCGCCGCCCAGCGCTGCTGAAAGCCTTTGTGCGGCAACTCGCCCGGCCGCATCGATGGAGCCGCCTGCGGGCCACGGTACGATGATACGCACGGGGCGCGTCGGATAATTTTGTGCGGTCACGAAAGCAGCGCTCGCAGTGAGTGCGAACGCGAGCGTCAATGTCAGCAACCTTCTGATCATTTCTGGTTTCCTTGGCTGTTTTCGACACCTGTCGTCGCAGTGCCTGGCGAGCGTGAGTTGGACCGGTGGATCGCTTGATTTCCATGCGCGGTGCTTTCCCTCTCCATCTGCTGCAGGGATTTGATCGCTGCGTCGCGTGTCGCAAGCGAAATCGTCGAAGCAATGTTTTCGGCTCGGTCTCCGTCACCTGATCGGATCGCATCGAGGAGCGTTTGCCACAGGCGCGCAGATTCGCGCCGGCGTACGCCCGTGGTGAGGGCAAGACGCGTGTACCGGCTCGTCTGCAACGTCAGCGCTTGCAGCATCGAGCGCAGCCAACGGTTGCTCAGACCTTCAGTGAACGCGCGGTTGATCGAGAGCGCGACCGCGATGTATTCGTCCGCGCCGCTTTGTGATTGCGCGAGGCGATCGAGCCTTGCGATAGGCCCTTCGACGCGCGCTAGCAGTTCCTCGCGCGCTTCGTCTACGGCGATCCAGCGAGCACGCAAGCCCACCAACGCGGCGCGCACCTGATAGATCTCCTGTACCTCGCGCACCGAGAGCGCCGTCACTTCTGCTCCACGATACGGGTGAATGATCACGAGCCCGGAGTTCTGCAGGATGCGCAGCGCGTCGCGTATAGGCCCGTGGCTCACGCCATACTCTTTTACGAGCGTGGCTTCGACCAGCCGTTCGCCGGGCTGGTATCTACCGCTGACGATGCCTTCGGCGAGACCGGCCGCGATGCGTTCCGGCAGGGTTTGGGAAAGTGGGGAATCAGGACTATCGGTCATGCCATTCAATAACTTAGCCGAACAGAGCGCATTATAGCTAAGTCCCAAGATTGTAAATTATTAATAATCCCAGTAGAATGATCATTCATGTTGAGGAGGATGGATATGTCGATCGCCGCTCAGAAGACCCGCACCGAACCCGCGCTCCAGGTGATTCCCACAGGTCAACCCGTGGGCGCGGATATCGCAGGTGTCGACCTGTCCCAGCCGCTGACTGACATTCAGTTCAAAGGTATCTTCGACGCGTGGATGGCTCATCACGTGCTCCGGTTCAGGGGGCAAAGCCTGAGCAAGGAGCAGCTGCTCGCTTTCAGCACACGCTTCGGTGAGCTCGACAAGGCGCCGATCAATATCAAAGGCGAGCCCTGGATCGCCGGTTATCCCAATCTCGCAGTCATGTCGAACATCATGGAAGACGGTAAGCCTGTCGGGAGCCTCGGATACGGCGAGGCCGTGTGGCATACCGACATGTCGTACAACGACGTGACGCCATCCGCGGCGATCCTTTACGGTCTTGAGGTCACCAAGACCGGAGGTGAGACGGGTTTCCTGAGCATGTATCACGCTTACGAGACGCTGCCGCAGGACTTGAAGGCCGCGATCCAAGGCAATCAGATCAAGCATGACGCGAGCCGCAACAGCGCAGGTGAGCTGCGCAAAGGGTACAAGGACGTCACGGATGCCCGCGAAACACCTGGCGCCATTCATCCGATCGTCATTCGCCACGCGGTCACCAAACGCCCTGCGCTTTACCTGGGGCGGCGTCCGCTGAGTTACATAGTCGGTCTGCCGCTCGAAGAGAGCGAGCAGCTGCTCGACCGTTTATGGGCGCACGCGACGCAAGAGCAGTTCGCGTGGTTTCAGAAATGGAATGTCGCCGACTTGCTGATGTGGGACAACCGTTGCGTCCTGCATAAGCGCACCGCATTCGATCCGAACGAGCGGCGGTTTATGCTGAGAACGCAAGTCAAGGGCGCCAAGCCG
>JAQGNH010000259.1 GCA_028291945.1 Betaproteobacteria bacterium | reverse complement strand
ACGACGTGCGTATCGGCGTCGTCGCCTTCGGCGGCCACGCGGACGTCGTGCAGACCCCGACTACCAATCACAGCGAGGTGATCGCGGCGCTCGATCGCCTCGAATTGCAGCGCTTCACTGCAATCGGGAACGGTCTCATCGGTGCGCTTTTGACCATCGTGCCGACCGCAGACATCCCGGGCGGTTACGACATCTTCGGTACCGGACGAGCACCCAGGAGTTCCGATATCGCCTTGAACAAAAACCAGGAGGCCGAATCGCGCTCGCACAAGCCGGTTCCGCCCGGCTCCGACCTGTCTACCGCGATCATTCTCGTCAGCGATGGGCGGGGGACGATGGGCGTCCCGTGGGCGAAAGCTGCCAAGATCGTCGCCGACTTTGGTATTCGAGTTTATACGGTCGGTGTCGGAACCCTTTACGGCGGCATGGCAAACGTCGAAGGATGGCCGCCGATACACGCGGAGTTCGATGACGAGAGCCTCAAGGAGATCGCGGACATCACGCGCGGCGATTATTTCCTGGCGCGCAACGCGGACAAGCTCACGAGGATTTACGAAAGCCTCGGCCGGCGCATCGTTCTCGAAAAGCGGGAAAGCGAGATTACCGCGCTCGTGACTGCAATCGGGCTGATCCTGTTGCTTGCCTCGGCGGGGCTTTCAATCTCGTGGTCGTACCGGCCGGCATAACGCGAGGTCGGTAACAAACGAAGCATCGGCCTCAACGTTTACGTCGAGCAGCGCTCATAGATTCGATCAGCGCCGCGCCATCATTCCATTACTGAAAAAATCTAGTTGCTGCGCAAAGCAGCACATGGCCGCGCAGCACTTCGGCTTGCGTTCCGTCACTGTCACACTTCTGACTCATCCCTGAAATATTAGTCGTGTTCAATCGAACACGTTAGCAAGCGCACTGCAGACTCAGTGGGTGTGTGCGTTGTCTCGCGAGCCATCGCTGATGCACTCCTCACGTACGCGCCTGCTGATCACATGTTCACCGACCAGCATCTCAAGGAGATTCCGTGCTTACTTCGTTCAGTCGTCGCAGTGTCATAGGCAGTGCATTTGTCCTTCTCGCGGGCCACCACGTTCAGGCGGCCCCTATACAGACAGTGTTCGTCGTCTCGATGGAGAATACGAATTGGACTCAGAACGCCAATCAATTCACCGGCAACCAGCAGCAGATCTTCGGCAACCCGGCGGCTCCATTTCTGAACAGTCTCGTCAATGGAACGCTCGCTACGACTGTCAACGGTCAGACGATTACGAGCCAGACGGCTTACGCTACGGCGTACCACAACGTGCTTTCCACGCCGAGCGGTGCCAATCCGAGCATCCATCCGTCCGAGCCGAACTACATTTGGGCCGAGGCGGGAACCAATTTCGGTGTCCTGAATGACAACACCCCCTACGGGCCTGGCGGCACCAACCAGAACACGACGCAGCACCTGAGCACGCTGCTGACGAACGCCGGCAAGACGTGGAAGTCGTATCAGGAAGACATCGATCTGGTAAAAGACGCTGGCGGCAAGTTGACCAGTACGCTCGCGCCGCAGAGTCAGTGGACCGTACCGCTCAACAACGTCTCAAACTCGAACCCCGGCAGCTACGTGAATCCGTATAACAAGAGCGCTCAGTACGACTACGCAGCAAAGCACAATCCACAGCTCTTCTTCAGCGACACCAACGGCGGCAATAACACCACGCCCGGCAACCCGCTCTCGCATAAGTACGCACCTCTGCAGCAGCTGCAGACCGATCTCAACAACAACACGGTTGCCAACTACAACTGGATCACGCCGGATCAGTTCAACGACATGCACACGGCGCTCACGGGCGGCTTCACTTATAACGGAACGCTGTTCACGGGCGGCGCAGCGAAGATCGCGCAAGGCGACAATTTCCTGAGCCAGTTCATTCCGACCCTCATGGCGTCGCAGGCCTACCAGAACAACGGTGCGATCATCCTGTGGTGGGACGAATCCGAGCCCGACGGTACCGGCAATACGAACGATTTCAATCACACGGTGGGGGAAATCGTCATCTCGGAGCTCGCCCATCCCAACGTGAACGGCGTGCCATTCGCGAGCAACGTAAACCTCACGCATTCGGACGACCTGCGAACGATGCAGAACATCTTTGGCGTCTGGCAGAACGGCTATCTTGGCGATGCCGCGAATGCACAGGGCCTGGACAGTCTCTTTGCGACCGGGGCAGTGGCTGCGGTATCCGAACCCACTGAGCTCTCGTTGCTCCTCGCGGGCCTCGGTTTGATCGGGTTTGCCCGCAGGCGACGACGGGCTGATTCTGCCGGACGTTGTCTGCGATCGGATCGACGTGCGCGCATGACGACGCAGACCGATTAAGTAGATCGCGCTCCATACGGCTGCTGCTCTTGCTGTTGACGCAATGGCACCGGCTGCACCAACGTCTCCGCTTCTATCTCGTCGATCAACTTGGTGCCAATCGGATCGTACTGCAACGTGGCCTTGCACTGCCGCCGCCAGTAGTCGCTGCCCTTCACCCTTCAGCCGAGATCGCGGAAGCCGTCTTCCCAACCGAAGTCCCTACGCTGCCAAAACCTTGGGAGCTCGTCAGTGGGCCTGTAAACGCGGCGCCGCTTTTTGCTCGATCTTGAAACCGTACAGCTTTGCCGCGTTGGTGCAGGTCATCTTGATGCGATCCGCTTCGGAAACGCCGGCGAAGTCGTGCTCGATGCTCTCGCGCGAGCGCGGCCAGGTAGAGTCGGTGTGCGGGTAGTCCGAAGACCACATCAGATTGTCCACGCCCATGAAGTCCCGTGTGAACACGCCCACGCGATCCATGATGAACGCGGCCGAAACGTTGCGATGGAAATATTCGCTGGGCTTCAACTCGG
>JAQGNH010000227.1 GCA_028291945.1 Betaproteobacteria bacterium | reverse complement strand
GCCGCGGGTGTCCTGGGCGGCCAGCGCCTCGGTGCGCAGATCGGCCTCGCCGACATGATCGTCTTCGACATGGGCGGCACGACCGCGAAAGCCACGATCATCGAGAAGCACGCGTTCGGGATGTGTCCCGAGAGCGAGGTCGGCGGCGGCGCGCTGATGGGGAATCGCATGATCAAGGGCGCGGGCTACCCGGTGCAGGCGCCGACGATCGATATCGCGGAGGTCGGCGCAGGCGGCGGGAGCATTGCGGCGGTCGATGCAGCGAGCGGCATCAAAGTCGGACCGCGCAGTGCGGGCGCTGACCCCGGACCTGTCTGCTACGACCGCGGCGGCGTCTATCCAACGGTGACTGACGCGAACCTGGCACTCGGCTACCTCAACCCTGATGCGCTCGTCGGCGGAGAGCTGGCGCTCAACGCCGACAAAGCGCGGCAAGCGATCGGTGCGCTCGGGAAACGGGTGAATCTCGATGCGACCGAGACCGCGTACGGCATTCATGCGATCGCGAATGCAACGATGTTGCGGGCGCTGCGGAGCGTGTCATCGGAGCGTGGACAGGATCCCTCGAAGTTCGCGCTGCTCGCAATCGGAGGCAACGGCCCGGTGCACGCCGCAACGCTCGCGGATTCGGCCGGCATGAATCACATCGTGGTGCCGCCCGTCGCCGGCCTTTTCAGCGCGCTCGGAATGCTCTTCGCGGATGTCGAGCATCATCTCGCGAAAGGCTTTTATCGCAGGATCACTCCGACCTCGGCAGAAGACATCAACTCAGCCGCGCTGAGCCTCGTCGACGGCGCGCGCAAGCTCCTCGCGGAAGAAGGTTATACGGCCTCGCATCAGCAGCGGATCACCGTCAGTCTCGACCTGCAATATCGCTCGCAGTCCGCACCTTTGACGATCCCGCTGTCGCAGTATCCCGCAACCGAGGCGAGCGTCGCCACGCTCTTCACGGCGTTCGAAGAAGAGCACCGCCGGACATTCGGTTACGTCACGGGCGAAATCCTTCAGTCGGTGGCGCTCAAAGCGACGGCGCAAGGGCTCTCCGCAACGCCGCGCACGCCGAAGCGCATCACGCATGCGAACACGCGCGCGCTGCAAGGCGGGCGCGTTCGCCGTGCGTACTTCGGCGCGGAAAGCGGGTGGCACGATACGTGCGTCATCGGGCGCGGCGATCTCGACGCGAAGCCGCGTACGGGTCCGCTGATCGTCGAGGAATACGACACCACCGTCATCGTGCGCCCGGGCTGGACCGCGCGGCTCGACGAATGGAACAACATCCACATGGAACGCGCGTGACCATCAATCCCGTCAAACGCGAGCTTCTGCACAACGCGCTGGTCACCATCACCGACAACGTGCTCGTCATGATCGTGCGTACCGCGCGCTCGTCGAACGTCAAGAACAGCATGGATTTCTCGGCCGCGATCCTCGACGGAGACGGGCAGCTCGTTGCCCAGGGACTCGCGGTGCCGGTGCACCTCGGCGCGATGATGCCGGCGTTTCGCGGCTGCTACGAGCCGTTCAAGGACAGGATCGAGGAAGGCGACGTGCTCGCGTGCAACGATCCGTATTCGGGCGGCAGCCACCTCAACGACATTTTCATGTTCAAACCGGTATACGCCGGCGGGCGCCGCATCGCGTGGATCGGCATCATCCTGCATCACACCGACCTCGGCGGCCGCGTGCCCGGCGGCAACGCGACCGACAGCAACGAGATATTCGAAGAAGGCCTGCGCATCCCGCCGAGCAAGATAGTCGAGGCAGGCCGTGTGAACGAAACGCTGATGCGCATCATCGAGTTCAACACGCGCGTGCCCGATCGCGTGCTCGGGGACGTGCAGGCGCAGATCGCGGCCATCCATCAGGCCGAGAAGGATTTCCTCAAGCTCATCGGCGGCTGGGACGTCGACGAGTTCTGCGCGTATCTCACCGATCTCATGGATTACGCCGAGCGCCTTGCGCGCGCGCAGATCGCCGCGCTGCCGGACGGCGTCACCGAGTTCACCGAATGGAATGACGACGACGGAATCGGCGGCGGACCGGTGCGCATTCATGCACGGCTCACCAAAAAAGGCGAAGAGCTCACGGTCGATTTCAGCGACACGGATCGGCGCCTCGGCGGCGCGGTCCACAGCAACTACGCCTTCACCGCGTCGTGCTCGTACGCGGCGATCCGCACGGTGCTCGATGTCGACATCCCGAGCAACGCAGGCGTGTACCGTTCGATCAAGGTGATCGCGCCGGAAGGCACGTTCGTGAATGCGCCCTTCCCGGCTGCGCTCGGCTCACGCGGGCAGAGCGGCCAGCGTATCCGCTCGGTGGTGCTCGGCGCTCTCGCGCAATTGCTGCCCGACCGGCTGACGGGCTGCCCGGGCGGCTCCGAGTTCGCGATTTCGGCGTCGGGCTATAGCGAAGAGCAGCGGCGCTTCGTTCATCTCGAGTTCCACAACAACACGGGGCAAGGCGGTGGGCCGGACCGCGACGGGCAGGACGGCGGCCCCTACTGCATCGGCAACCTCGCGAACGTGCCGGTGGAGTTGCTCGAAGCGGAGTATCCACTGCGTATCGACGAATATGCGTTCATTCCCGATTCCGGCGGCCCCGGGAAATATCGCGGAGCGCTGGGCG
>JAQGNH010000225.1 GCA_028291945.1 Betaproteobacteria bacterium | reverse complement strand
GACCGACCCCTGCTTACTCATGGTATATGGTCGACGCAACCCCACCGAACATTCGGTCAATGCTGAGCCCGGACGGAGCGGTCACTTGATCCCAGCCACCATCGACTGCGCCGTGGTGGGGGCGCGGTTAGTGTCCGACGAACCGCCGGGCCTAAAGGCGACGCGCTTCCCGTCGCGCTTGCTCCGGCGATTTCATTTGCGCTGTCGAAGACGCGGAATAGGCGCGGGCTGCGAGAATGGCGTGTTTCCATCGGCATCTCGCTCAGAGCTATCTTGAAACACGCGGGTGCGGCTTGGCTCCCAACCTCAACAGAGCTGTGGAGACGATCTTCATGGCATCGGTGTCCTGCTTTCCGCGCATCCGAACCAGGCCAACGGCCCGGCTCACGCGCGGTTTCAGGGGGACGACGAGCGTATTCACCGTGGTGACGTGTCCCGCGCCGAGGCACAGGCTCGGGACGATTGACGCGCCGAGACCAACCGCAACCACGCTTTTGATGGCCTCGACATTGTCGAATTGCATCACCGGTTTCGGCACCGGGCCGGCGGTACTGAGCCAGTCGATGATCGTGCGGTGCAGCGCCGAGTCCTCGTTGCCCAGCACTAGGGGACAGCGGGAAAGAAACGCAGGCGTGACCCGCTTCGGGACGTTCGGGAGCGTCGCCGGCAGAATGGCCACGAGCTCGTCGTTAAACAGCGGTACGACCTCGAAGGCCGGGTCGTCGATCGGCAGCGCGCAGAGGCCGAGGTCGAGGGTATTGGTTCGGAGCATGCTCAGGGTCGTGGATGTCAACCCTCCCTTGAGGTTGATCTCGAGCTGCGGATGATCGGCCTTGAGCCGGCGCAGGATCGGCGGAAGCAGGTAGATCAGCACCGTCATGCTGGTGCCGATGCGCACCCGGCCGAGCGATCCGTCGACGAATCGGCGCATGCTCGCATGGGCGCGCGCATCCTCGTCGAGAAGCTGGCGCGCGTGTCCGATCAGCTTTTCGCCTGCATGCGTGGCGGAGGCGCGCTTGCCGAGCCGGTCCACCAGCGCGACCTTGAAACGCCGCTCGAGCTCATGGACCTGGTGCGTTATCGCGGGCTGCGTGAGATTGAGCTCCCTGGCGGCAGCGGTGAAGCTGCCGCGCTCCACCACTTCGACGAAGGCTCTGAGCTGGTCCAGGTTGAGGCTGCGCATCCCTATAAAGCCCTCTTATCGTTTCGATCAAGACAATAATGTTGCGCGAATCTCCGCCGGTCGACAAGATGAGACTCGATCATCATCCGTTTTGATCATCGAACGCGTTCCACGTCTGCCGGGGGGCAACGGAGGTCTTTCATGCCGATGCACGCCACGGCGCATCACCCGACGCTTGACGATCGTGAATTGTCGACAACCGCGACTCCCACTGGGGCGTTGGGATGGCTCCCGCATGTCGTCAGCAGATTTCTACCGCGGATTTTCGCCGTCGCGGCGAGACCCGGTCCCGCGGAAGCGCCCTGGTACGAGACTCCGGGCGCCGTGCGCGGGTTCTGACACGCCGGTATCGCATCCGGGCACCGGGATCATCTGGGGGGAAAATCAGTGCATCGAATTTTGCGTACCCGAACCCTTGCCGTTCATGCAATCTTCGCGCTTGTCACGACGCTTTTGGTGGCGCTCGACATTGTTGCCGCGGCCGTCGCGATCGCCAGCCCGGAAATAATCTCCGCGCAGGTTTCCTTTTTTATTTCCTTAGTTCCGCTTTGGTCAGAATCGGAAGGACTCAGACTGAGAATAACGAGTCCGCTTCTCCCTCGAGAGCGGACTTGGCGCAGACACGTCGGCGAGTCAGCTTAGGGCCAGAAGCTGACTCTGCGTGTAGCCTTAGGCTGACCTAGCTACTTGCGACGAGCAAGCGGTTTCGCAAGGCCTCGGGCGCAATCGACAAATAGCTGCGTTGCCGGTCCAAGAACCCGGTTCTTCAAAGTGAGGATTCCGATCGGCCCGCTGACGATCGGCAATTCGAGCGGCAATTTCCTGATGAAGGGATGCTTAACAGGGAAATTGAACACGGACTCGGGGAGGATCGCCAGATAGCGGTCCGTTCTGAGCAGATTGATGGTCATTTCGAGAGCAGTCGCGAGTACAGAAGCGCGGGGACACGGCAGTCCCTGAGCGTCGAAGATATCTCTTGCAAGCGATCCGAACCGACTGCCCGGTGGCGGCAAAACCCACAGTTCACAGATGAGTTCGGCAAGCTCGATACGACGCCGTCCGACCCATGGGTTCTTCGCGCCAGCTGCGACAAAATAAGGGTTGTCGTAGAGGACTTCGAAACTCTGTCGGTCTTCGGCAAACGGACCAATTTTTCGCAAAATCAGCAGGTCCAGTTTGCGCTCGTCCAGATCGCGTATCAGCGAATTGGCGTCCTCGCTTACGATATGAAACACCATGCGTGGATAGCGCCGGGAGAGGCGATCGATGATGGCCGCGACGAAGCTCGCGCCAAGCGGCGCCGTGCTCCCGATCCGTACTTCGCCCGCGGTTGGGTCGGAAAGAAGCTCGATGTCCTTGACGCCCTGCCGCAGCTCGTCGAAGGCAGCATGGCTGCGATTTAGTAAGGCGTGCCCGTACTCGGTGAGCTCGACGCCGTGGGGGTTTCGCTCAAGGAGACGCACGCCGAGGGTGTGCTCCAGCTCGCTGATCGAGCGCGAGACGACCGGGTGCGAGACGGCGAGTTCATTCGCCGCCTTCGCCATGCTCCCGGATTGTGCGACCGCAAGCAGAATGTGCAGATCGCTCAGCTTGATCCGCTTTCCGATGCGATCGTTCCAGCGCATGCCTACCCCGTAGCAAACTTGCTAACCAGCTGCAGTATAATGGTACTTTTCAGCTACGACGAAAGCGGGCACGTTGGCAACCCCGGAAATCATCCGCAACGATGGAGAGGCGCACGTGAGCCCCAAACGATCCTCACACTTTGTCGAACTTCTCGTCGCCGGTATGGCGTTAGGCTGCAGTGTGTGGCCGCTCGGTGCCGCCGCCGAACAGCCCTATCCGAACCGCCTGATCAAGATCATTTACTCGGAAGTGGCCGGTGGACCTACCGACATCGTCACGCGCGCCATCGCCGACAAGATGTCGATCAGCCTTAAGCAGCCGATCGTGATCGAAAATCGGCCGGGTGCGGGCGGCAACATCGGAGCCGAAGCGATCGCGAGAGCAACACCCGACGGATACACGCTGGGTATGGTGCTTAGCACGACACTGACCGTAAACCCGAGTGTCTATAAGAAGCTGCCCTTCGACCCTGATAAAGACTTCCGGCCGCTTTCGATCGTCACCACTTCCGGCAACATGCTGGTCGTGCATCCGTCCGTGCCGATCAATTCAGTGGCAGAGTTTGTCGCCTACGCGAAGGCCGCCGCGGCAAGGAAGCAGCCCATCGCCTATGCCAGCGGTGGCGTCGGAACACCCGGCCATCTGGTCATGGAGAATTTTCGCGTTCGTGCCGGTTTCGAGGCGATCCATGTGCCCTACCGCGGCAACGCGCCTATGGTCATCGATCTCGTGGCCGGGCAGGTCCAGTTCGGGTTCGTCACCAGCGCTGGCATGATGGACCATGTGCAAGCCGGTCGACTGAAGGCCCTCGGCGTAGCGCGTGCCAGCCGTTCGCCGCTCGCACCGGACGTGCCGACGATCGCCGAGTCGGGCTATCCCGCCTTCAGGGTCGAAAACTATAGTGTGATGCTGGCGCCGGCAGGAATTCCCGAACCGATCGCCGCGCTCTGGGAGCGCGAAGTGCAGGCGGCGCTTAAGCATCCCGACATTATCGAGCGATTGCGCGCCATGGACACAACACCAGTTGGCATGATCGGTGCTGAAGTTCAGGCGCGGCTCAAGGCCGACTGCGACGCGTGGTCGAAGGTCGTCGCGACCTCCAACATGCGCCTCGACTGAAGGCTCGTGTCACTCTCCGTGTCGAGCGACATCCACTGACAAAGGCTTGTCATGTCCGCTACGCAACAATCCCCGGAAATGACGCGCGCGAATGGATCAACTAGGGTGGTCATGCTCGGGACCGGAACGCCGCGTCCCGATCCGAATTGTGCCGGGCCGGCAACCGTCGTCGTAGCAAACGACACGCCCTATCTCATCGACTTTGGGGCGGGCGTTGTCCGGCGCGCAAGTGCCGCGTATGAGAACGGCGTCAAGGCTTTGGGCTACGGAGGCGTGAACATCAAGACCGCGTTTCTCACTCACATGCACTCCGACCACACGATCGGCTATCCCGATCTCATTTTCACACCCTGGGTCGCGGGACGACACGATCCGCTCACCGTTTATGGTCCGAAAGGGATCAAGGCGATGACGGAGAACGTCCTCAAGGCCTGGCAAATCGACATCGTCGCGCGCAGTAACGGCCTTCATCGAAAAACTTCGGCCGGCTGCAAGGTCAACGTGCATGAGATCGTGCCGGGCATTGTCTACAAGGACGCAAACGTCACGGTCACGGCATTTCCGGCGCGGCATGAGGACATGGTCGATTCCTTCAGCTTCCGGTTCGAAACGCTGGACCGCACCATCGTAATTTCCGGCGACACCATTCCGACCCAGGCGCTCATCGACCACAGCCGCGGTTGCGACGTCCTCGTTCACGAAGCCTATTCGATGGCGAGCTTCCGCAAGGTCCCGCTGCGTTGGCAGGAATACCGCCAGCGGGCCCACACATCGTCATTTGAGCTGGCAGAAATCGCCAATACCGTGAAGCCCGGGCTGCTCGTGATCTATCACCGCTCTAACGCAGGCGGAGCGCCGGGCATCGTGGACATCGAGGATGTGCTGATCGAAGAGATTCGACAGGTGTACAAAGGCGCTGTCGTGGCTGCGCACGACCTCGACGTCTTCTGAAGAAACTTTCCGCTTCGGGTCAGAAGCGGAAAGGCTCACGGCGAGCAGATGTTTTCCGCTTCACCCCCGGAAGCCGATTCGCTCAGGTCGCGTTTGGGTCAAACACAGACATGGCCACGACGCAATAGCGGCCTCAGCTCATTGCGCCGCGCCCCTACGACTGGGTCATGCTTGCTCTAAGGCGTAAATATGGCAAGTGCTATTGCTCCCTGCCGACTATCTTTCCCAACGTGTTTTCAGGCCTGCGGAAACCCATCGAAATCCAAGCGGCGATCACCTTCAAAATGAACTTGCCCGAGCGACCACTATAATTCGCCAAGTCATCGGTAAGCTCGACGCCGACGCGCCGCTCTTTTGTCATGATCCGCATTTCAACTGCCGGCGCGCCTGTCGGAAAGCGGTTCCGAAACATCGACAGCCAGTGCCCTTTGGTGAAGTCGAGGAACATCGCCGAATTGCAGCACGTGGCAACGACCCGTCGGGTCGGGGAATCAGGCTTGAGCCAACGCTCTTCA
>JAQGNH010000217.1 GCA_028291945.1 Betaproteobacteria bacterium | reverse complement strand
GGCGACGAAAGCTGCGAGATCGCGCAGATCCAAATCCTGCATTGTGCGCTCCAGTGAACGATCTATTCACGATTATCCATCTTATCGCCGCATCGATTCAGTCATATTGTTCGGTCATCGGCGCAGCACTCGATCGCGTCGCAAACGACAGGAGATGAAGATGAACCAGCGCAAACTTGGCATCACCGGCCCGACGGTCTCGGCAATCGGCCTCGGCTGCATGGGCATGTCCGACTTCTACGGTCCCGCCGACCGCGGCGAGAGCATCGCCACTATTCACGCGGCATTGGATGCCGGCGTCACGCTGCTCGACACGGGTGACTTCTACGGCCTCCACACATGGCTTCGATCCCTGGTGCGTCAGTCAACTTGACTCCCGAGGTATCGTAACCATAACTGGCATCATTGCGGCAGCGGCCCAAACATCAGCGACTCTGGAGCATAATTTGAAGTCTGCACGTCTGTGCTTTGTGCACGCGAATCACCGACAAGCTGGCACCGGAGAAAGACGACCATGGCTCTCACGCTGTACTACTTATCGGGCTCGCCTTACGCATGGCGAGTGTGGCTCGTGCTCGAGCACAAGCGCATCGCGTACGAGTTAAAGAACATGTCGTACGACGCTGGTGATTTCAAGAGTCCCGCCTTTCGTGCGCTGAATCCGCGCCAACGGGTGCCAGTGATCGTCGACAATGGTTTCGCGCTTTATGAATCCGCCGCGATCGTCGAGTATCTCGAGGACAAGCAGCCGGGCGAACCGCGGCTTTTCTCAAACGAGGTGCGCGAACGTGCGGTGCAGCGGCGCATGGTGCGAGAGGCGGATCAGTATTTCGCTACTGCGCTGGAGCACCTCGTCGAGGCTGTCCTTTTCACACCCAAGGAAAGCTGGTCCGATGAGCGCATCGCCAAAGCATACGGAGATCTCAAGCAGGAGCTCGCGCTGTGGGAGACGATGATCTCTGGCGACTATCTCGCGGGCTCTCTGTCCGCGGCCGATTTCACGCTATTCCCGGAGATCGCACTGGTGCAGCGCATAGGGAAACGCAAGCCCGACCTTCTGACTTCGGACTTCACGGGACCGAAGATCAGTGCATGGATGGAGCGTATGCAGGCGCTGCCCGTCATACAGAAAACATGGCCGCCGCATTGGCGTGAATGAACGCTGCCATCGGTCACGCCACAACCACATTCAAAAATGGGCGCGCACGAATCCAGTGTCATTCATATGGCGTCGCACGGCCTGCGCCGCGAATAGAGGAGGAAAACGATGAACAAACGTTTTGTCTGGATACCCGCTTTGATAGCGCTCGCTTGCGGCTTCGCCGCTAACGCGCAGCAGCGCTATCCGAACCGTCCGGTGCGCGTGGTCGTTTTCGTCCCGGCCGGCGGCGGCGCGGACCTGCTCGCACGCGTCATGGGGCAGAAACTCGGTGAAGCTCTCGGACAGACCGTCGTCGTCGACAACCGCGCCGGCATGGGCGGAGTGGTCGCCACCAGCCTCGTTGCCAAGGCGGCGCCGGATGGCTACACACTGCTGCAGGGTGGGATCACCACGCACGGCATCGGCCCGCACATTTATTCCAACCTACCTTACGAACCGGAAAAGGATTTCACGCCGATCGTTCTATCCGCGACGTTGCCGATATTCCTGGTAGTCAACGCGCAGTTGCCGGTGAAGTCAGTGAGTGAGCTGATCGCGCTCGCTAAAGCGAAGCCGGACAGCATGAGCTTCGCTTCGCCCGGAACAGGCAGCGCTCCGCACCTCGTCGGCGAGTTGTTCAAGATCGTGACCGGCATCCCGAGCGTGCACGTGCCGTATAAGGGTAGCGGGACTGCCGCGCCTGACGTTGCGGCGGGCCACGTGCAATTCATGTTCGACGCGATCGCCGGCCATCAGCCGTTTATCCAATCGGGCCGAACCCGGGCGCTTGCCGTCACCAGTCCCGCGCGCCTGGCCGCGTTTCCCGAGGTTCCCACGATGAAGGAACTCGGTTATCCGCGCGTGGATGGGACAGTTTGGTACGGGTTGCTCGCGCCGGCCGGCACGCCGAAGAACATCATCGCGATGCTCAACGCCGAATCGCGGCGTATCCTCGCGATGCCGGACGTGAAGGAGAAACTAACGCGCGCGGGGATCGATGCGGCGGGCGGAACGCCGGAAGAGTTCGGAAAATTTATTCGCGCCGAGTTCGAAAAGTGGGGACCGGTGGTCAAGGCCGCCGGCGTGAAGGCGAACTAAACGCACTAGCAGCCTGCGACGCACTTCGCGTTGCTGTCGAACTCCATCGTGCTGCCGCTCAGCGCGAGATACACCGCGCGGCCCTTGACGAGGTTGACGAACGCGGCGGTTCGAGTATTCGCATTGAGCTTGCCGCCTGATGTGACGCCTTCGTTCGGATGCGACGCGATGACCGAAGCGGGCCGCACCAGCTCGTTCATCGCATACGCGGCTGCCTGCGGCGATATAGCGTTCGGCCCCAGGTTCATGACCGCGAGATTGGCCTTATGGAAATCGTGCACGACGGTCTTCATCTCGGTGTGCAGGGCTGTGTCGCCCGAGAGATAAACGCGTAGGCCGTTGGTGAACGTGATCACATAGCCGGTCGCCGGTCCTACATTGGCGGCGAGCTCGTCCGGGACCAAACTGGCTTTTCCGGCGTCCGTGAGAAGGCTGCGGGGCAGATTACTTGCGTGCGCAGCCTGAACGACTGTGATGTCCACGCTTCGCGCCGCGCCGGACGTCTTGAACGTTTGCGTGCCGCCCAGCTCCACCACAGCGAGGCATGGCGCCGCGAGCGGCACTATCGTCGCGTTCGCAGTTTGCGCACACGCAACCGGGGGCTTGCCGCGAATGTTGGCGACTTTCTTGCCAACGAACAGACCCAATTCCCGCACGATCATCATCGCGCTGTTCTTTGCCGCAATAATTTCCGCCGTGACGGAGTTCGGACCGGCATCTACGAGTTTCGGTTGCGCGCACGTTCCTCCATTGATCTCGGCTAATTTCTGGTCGCCAATGTGATCGCTATGCGCGTGGCTCAAGAGCACGACGTGGATGTCGCCGAGCCTTGGATCGTCTGCGCCCGTCAAGGATTGGCCTGCGTCGTAAAGGATGCGCACGCCGGTCGGATCTTCGAATATTGTGGCGCGATCTCGGCCGCAGAGCTCGCCGGTGTGAGTGCCCAGCGGCGTCACTTTGACGTTCTGCGCCGAGGCGAGCCCTGCCGCAACTGTAAACGCACACGCCGCCACCGCCTTGCCGCACATTGTTATTTTCATTTTCGCTTTCCCCCGAGAATGTTCAAAATGAATGATTCTGAGGTGCTCTTGTGGCGTTGGCAAACAGGGTGGAAGATCAAATCTCAGATCACACGAGGAGGCTCCAGTGGCAGAGTACCTTCCCAGCCCCAGGGATTGGGTGCGTGAACAGGTCGAACTTTACGAGCGCAGCGGCGGTACCCAAGGCACTACGCTTCGCGACACCGGGTTGCCGGTGATCATCGTGACCCACACCGGCAAAACGACTGGCGCGATCCGAAAAACCCCGCTCATGCGGGTGAAGGCCGGCGCTAACTACGTCCTGGTCGGGTCGCAAGGCGGGGCACCGACGCACCCGGCCTGGGTGCACAACCTGCGCGTGAACCCGGCCGTCGAGATTCGAGACCATACTGTGGTGCAGCCGATGCGGGCGCGCGAGGTCGAAGACGACGCCGAGCGGGCGCGGCTCTGGGACGCTGCCGTAGCGGCGTATCCGCCGTACGCGGAATATCAGACGCGAACCACGAGGAAGATCCCGATCTTCATCGCGGAGCCCGCGAAGTGATGTGCCAGATAACCATTCATATCTAACTCACAGGGAGATTGCATGCGCGTCCACAACCTGTACACCGATGCGAACGGCGAGTCGCACTTCCGCGACATCGAGATCGATTGGGCGGAGGAGCGGCGCGGCAGCAAGCTCTCAAAACGCCTGCCTGCCACCGGGATCATTTTCCGCGAGACTGTCGCCGATCACGACCTCGACTGGCATCCGGCGCCGCGCCGTCAATACATCGTGAACCTCGACGCTGGGGTGCGGCTCACGGCCAGCGACGGTGAGAGCCGTATTATCGGAGCAGGCGAAGTGATTCTGGTCGAGGACACGAGCGGTAAGGGCCACCTGTCTCAGGGGCTCGGCAAGATGCGCCACAGTCTTTTTATACCTGTGGAATGAAATGCCGTAGCGCCGGATCGCAGCATCAAAAAGAAGTGCGCGTCGTGATTCGTGATTCGCAATCGGTCTGGGTCACAACGCGCTCATTAACTATAAGCGAGGAGAGCATCATGTTGAGGATTCTGAAGGCGGCGATTGGCGGTGTGTTGCTGTCGGCGCAGGCCACGGTCCCTGTGTTCGCCGCTGAGACCTGGCCTATCAGGCCAATCAGAATGGTCGTTCCCTTTACGGCCGGCGGCAGCACAGACCTTACGGCACGCGTGATGGCGGAGAATCTGCGGCCGGTGCTCGGTCAGACGATCGTGATCGACAATCGGCCGGGCGCCGCGGGCACCATAGCCGGCGATACCGTCGCCAAGGCCACGCCAAATGGGTATACGTTTCTGGTGGCTTCCGCCACGCTTCTGGCCAACCGAAGCCTTTACAAGAATCTGCCCTACGATTTCATTTCGGACCTGGCGCCCGTCACGCAAACCCATTCTTCGACGAACGTGCTGGTGGTCAATCCGAAAGTGCCCGTCAGCACGCTCCCCGAGTTCATCGCGTATGTGAAAAGCGGCAAGTACAGGGTGAATTACGGTACCGCCGGACACGGCTCTTCGCAGCACCTCGCCGGCGCTCTGTTCAACCACATGGTCGGCGGCAACATGGTGCAGGTGCCTTACAAGGGCGGCGCCCCGGCCGTCACCGACCTCGTCGCCGGCGCGATCGAGTCGGTGTTTGCGCCGCTCATCGAAGCGCTGCCGTTCATCAAGGCCGGAACGATAAAGCCGCTCGCCGTGTGTGGCGTGAAGCGTTCGCCGCTCCTGCCCGCGGTGCCGACGATGAGCGATTTGCTGCCCGGATATCAATCGACGTCATGGGGCGGCATTCTCGCGCCGTCGAAAACGCCCGCCGATATCGTGAACAAGATGCATGAAGCCATGGTGAAGATGTTGAATCAGCCGTTCGTCAGGACGCACTTTGCCGAGTCCGACAAAGAGGTGGTGGGCAGCTCGCCGGCAGAGTTCAAGCAGTTCATTGCGGCCGAAGCCGAAAGATTGCAGACGCAGGTCCGGATTTCAGGAGCCAAAGTCGATTGAGGCAGAAACCGCGATTGTTCTGATTTAGTTTTTCAACAGCCAAGCCCGTCGCAAAAAGGACACCATTGTGATCGTCAAGCAAATCTGGACCGGCAACTCGTATCGGAACTTCAACTACCTGGTCGCCTGCGCTGAAACAGGAGAGGCGCTCGCGGTCGATCCCCTGGATCACGAGAAATGCCTTCGTGCGGCGAAGGAAGCAGGGTGGAAGATCACGCAGATTCTCAATACGCATGAACACCGCGACCATACCGGCGGCAACACGCCGATGGTGCAAAAGACCGGGGCGAAAATCCTTGCTCACAAGAACGCGAAGGACAAGATCGCGGACATGTCGCGAGGCTTGAGCGCGGGGGACGTCATCAAAGTCGGAAAGACAATTGAGCTCGAAGTGCTGGACACGCCGGGCCATACCATGAGCCACGTGTGCGTGCTGTCACACACCGGGCAGCCGGCGCTGTTCTGCGGCGACACACTGTTCAATGCGGGCGCTGGAAATTGCCACAACGGCGGTCATCCGTCGGAGCTCTACAAAACGTTCTCCGAGCAGCTTGCGAAGCTTCCTGAAAACACCTCCATCTATCCGGGTCACGACTACATCGAGAACAACCTGCGGTTCACCCTGAACCGCGAGCCTGACAACAAGCGAGCGCAGGAGATGCTCGACCGATTGCAAAACCAGGATCCCGATAACGCCTACGTCTCGACGCTGAGCGTCGAGCGTGACGTCAACACATTCTTTCGATTGTCCAGCCCGAGCGTGATTGCAAAACTGCGGGAAACGTTTCCCGACCTTCCCGAAAAACCCGATCAGCGCACGGTGTTTATCAAGTTGCGCGAGCTGCGGAACTCGTGGTGAGGGAACCCCTTAGTTAGAACCCGCTTCATTCCGGTGAGCGGCGGGCCCGGGACGGGCGTCCGCCGCGAACGTAGCACGCTGGCACCAATTAGTATTCACATCAATACTAGCGAGGCACGCTGAAAGGGCAGACCACATGCGAACGAACACGCTCAAACAAAAACTGCGCGACGGCAAGGCCGTCTTCGGGGCGATGATCACCTTTCCTGCGCCGCCTGTTGTAGAGATGCTGGGCTACATGGGATTCGACTGGGTGCTCATCGACAACGAACACGGCTCCATCACCGTGGATACGGCCGAGGACATGATTCGCGCGGCGGAGTTAACCGGCGTCGCGCCCATCGTGCGGCCGGTGGCGAATCGGCCCGAGGTGATTGCGCCATTTCTCGATCGAGGCGCCTGGGGCGTGCAGGTGCCGCACGTCAACACGCGGAAGGAAGCTGAATCCGCCGTCGCAGCCTGCAAGTACTTTCCCGAAGGACAACGCGGCATTTTCAGCGGCGGCAGGCCGGCGGAATACGGCATCGGCGGCACCACGCAGGAGTATGTGGCGAAGGCAAATGCGAACACGCTGGTTTGCCTGATGCTCGAAGAGGTCGAAGCCATCGACAACATTTCTGAGATCGTCACCGTCAAGGGCGTGGACGTTCTCTTCATCGGGTCGGGCGACCTGTCGACGTCGATGGGTTATCCCGGACAGCAGGCCCACCCCGAAGTGCAGGCGGTGATGGAAAAAGGCGTCAAGCGCATCCGTGAGGCGGGCGTAGTCGCCGGGGTAAGCTGTCCGGACTCGCTGGTACCGAAGTTTCTCGGCCTGGGCGTTCGATACTTTCACGGCAGCGTCGGAAGATTTCTGCAAAGCGGCGGGGACGCGTATCTCAAGGCCATGAGGAAATCCGCTTAGCCCGCGGCGAGCCAGCGCTCGAATGCCTCGAGGTCCGCAACGGTAACGGGTGCATCGTCGCCGGGCCACGGAGTGTTCGCTCGATTCATCCAGACCGTATGCAGCCCCGCCGCGCGCGCGCCCCGGATGTCGAGCTCGATATCGTCTCCGAGGTGTACCGTTTCCTCGGGCGCACAGCCGAGCTCGCGGCAGGCGATATGAAACAGTGCCGGATCCGGCTTTCCCGACCGGTGCACGTGCGCCGAAATCATGGCGTGAAAGAGATGATCGAGGCCGATTTGCACCAGACACGCATTGCCATTAGAAAGTGACGCAATGCGGTACCGCTGCGATAGGCGCTCGAGGCAGGCCAGGACTTCCGGATAGAGCTCGACCTGGTTGCGCGCGGTCATGTAGACATCCAGCATCCCTTCGATGATCTCGGCGGATTGCGCGTCATCGGCGCCCGAATCGCGAAACACCTCCTGAACGACAAGGCGGCGAATGGCGACGAAGTCGTACCGCAGCTCGGGACGCGCCGCATGGATCGCCATGCGGCGCTCCCGAAGCCGCTCGATTGACCAGGGAGCGATGACTTCGGGCGCACGCGCGGCAAGCCATTCGTGCGCGAGGCGCTCGGCACGTTGGATTGTCGGTTCGCATGGCCAGAGCGTATCGTCGAGGTCTAGCGTAATGGCGCGTATCCGCCGCGATCCACGATAGACACCCTCACGCGTATTCATTTGCAGTCGCCTCGAATTCACGCAGCAGGTAGAGTCCAAGTCTAGCCTACAGAGCACAGCCCGCCTTCGCCGCGGAGGCAAGCATCAGGATGCACGCGTCGAAGTGACGGTGGCGCCAGTTGAATTATGTAGACCTTCTTGCATCAAGGAGGCTTCATGTCGCGTCGTGTCGTGTGGATATTCCCCATCGTCGCAACGGTTCTCGGCGACTGTACGGCCTGGAGTCAGGGTTACCCCAGCAAGCCGCTGCGCTTCGTCACGACCGGGATAGGCGCCAGCACGGACCTCGCAGCGCGGACCGTAGCACAAGGGCTCGCAGACAGCGCAGGCTGGAACGTGGTCGTGGACAATCGTGGCAGTACGATCGTCGCAGCGGAAATGGCCTCGCGAGCGGCGCCTGACGGTTATACCCTGCTCGTCTCCACCGACGGTCTCTGGCGCGGACCGCTGCTGCAGAAAATGCCCTTCGACCCGGCGAAGGATTTTTCACCGATCACCTTGGTGAGCCGCTCGCCCAACATCCTCGTCGTTCATCCCTCGCTGCCGGTCAAATCCGTCAAGGAATTGATCGCCCTCGCGAAGGCGAGGCCGGGAGAGCTCAATTACGGCTCAGGTGCGCTCGGGGCTGCGACCCATCTGGCATCGGAGCTCTTCAACCTCATGGCCGGTGTGAAGATCGTGAACATCCCGTACAAGAGCAGCGGAGGCGCAGTCACTCCGCTTCTCAGCGGCCAGTTGCAGGTGATGTTCGGCACGACGGGGGCAGTGTCGTCGCACATCACGTCCGGCCGACTGAGGGCGCTGGCGGTCAGCACCTCGCAGCCCTCTCCGCTCGCGCCCGGTTTGCCGACGGTCGCGGCCGCGGCGGACCTGCCGGGTTACGAGTCGGCCGCGACCGCAGGCGTGTTTGCGCCCTCCGGCACTTCGCAGGCGATCATCAAACGGCTGAACGAGGAGATCAATCGGGTGCTCGGAAGGCCAGAGGTAAAGGAGCGATTCTTCAATCAAAGTGTGGAAATCGTGGGTGGCTCGCCGGACGAAGTCGCGGCCTTCATCAAGTCCGATACGGCGACAACAGCCAGGATCATCAAAGAAGCCGGCATCCGCGCCGAACGATAGGAAGCCTAACGAGGGAGAGTGCGACGATGAAAGTCATGGATGCGATCACCGAAATCCTGAAGCGCGAAGGCATCTCGACGATGTTCTGTTTTCCGACGACGCCGATCATCGAGTCCGCCGCGGCCGCGGGCATACGCCCCGTCATCTGCCGGCAGGAGCGGGTCGGCGTGCATATGGCCGATGGTTGCGCGAGAGTGACGAACGGCAAACCGCCCGGCGTGTTCGCCATGCAATACGGTCCGGGCGCGGAGAATGCGTTTGCCGGCATCGCCTCCGCCTATTCCGACTCGACGCCGGTGCTGCTGCTTCCGCTTGGCCATCCGCGTGAGACGGCGCAAATGTGGCCGCTGTTCAATTCGACGCGCACGTACGCTTCCGTCACCAAATCGGTCGAGCCGGTGATGCTGCCCGAACACATCGTTGCAGCGATGCGGCGCGCTTTCAATGCGCTGAAGAACGGTCGGTCCGGCCCGGTCATGCTCGAGGTGCCGGCCGATGTGATGACCGCGGATTTCGCGGGTCAGGTCGACTACACGCCGGTGCGTCGAACGCGATCGGCCGGCGACTCGCGCGACATCGACGATGCGGCCAAGCTTCTGATCGATGCACGCGGCGCGATGATCATCGCGGGCCAGGGCGTGCTCTATGCAGAGGCCAGCGATGAGCTCGTCACGCTCGCCGATCTGCTCGACATTCCGGTGATGACTACGACCGATGGCAAGAGTGGTTTCCCCGAAGACCACGCGCTTGCGCTCGGCTCGGGCGGTATCGTTTATACCGGCCACGGACGCCATTTCCTGCAGGAAAGCGACGTGATCCTTGCGATCGGTACTTCGCTCACCCGGCACAACATTACGACGCCGGTGATCCCGGCGGGCAAGCGGATCATCCACGTGACCAACGATGCGCGCGATCTCTACAAGGCCAACGACACCGCCCTGCCGATTCTCGGAGACGCGAAGCTCGTACTGGCGCAACTGATCGACGCTGTGAAGGATCGGGTCGGCGGGAAGTCGCGCCGCACCGATGCACGCACCACGCTTTCAAAACTCAAAAACGAATGGCTCGGGCGCTGGGAAGCAAAGCTGCGCTCGACCGAACGTCCGATCAGTCCGTATTTCGTGATGTCGGAATTCATGCGCGTCATCCCGTCCGAGGATGCCATCGTCACGCATGATTCCGGGAGCCCGCGCGACCAGCTATTGCCGTTCTATGTGGCGAAGAAGCCGCGCGGCTATATGGGCTGGGGGAAATCGCATCAGCTCGGCACCGGCCTCGGTCTCGCAATCGGCGCCAAGGTCGGCGCACCTGACAAGTTCTGCGTCAACTTCATGGGCGATGCCGCGTTCGGCATGACCGGCCTCGACTTCGAGACCGCGGCGCGCTCCGGCATTCCAATGACGACGATCGTGCTCAACAACTCGACGATGGCGATCGAGACGCACGCGATGGCCTATTCGCACGAGAAGTACCGCACGCGCGACCTTGGTGGCAGCTACGCGAATATCGCGAAGGATCTTGGCGGCTGGAGTGAGCGAGTCGACACTCCCGCTCAGGTAGGCGACGCGATATTGCGCGCGCGCCGGCAGAACGAGGACGGTCGTGCCGCGCTTCTCGAATTCATCACCAGCGCCGAGACCGCGTTCTCGCATCGACGCGGCGCGGCTTGAAACGGTTGGTGCCGAGCGCGCGCGGCGTTGCGCGACCGGCTCGCTCGCGTCAGGACGCGCCGCGCTCCTGCGCGAGCGATTGCACGACCGCTTTGCCGCTGCGATCCTTGTCGCGGCTTTGTTCCGGCGATTCCTTGCCGAGCTCAGTGCTGGCGACGAACTCGTAGATTTCCGCCGCGCCCTGAAAGACTTTCG